>NZ_JBHWZH010000103.1:0-5595 GCF_042728285.1 Streptomyces sp. NPDC060194
GGGTGGTCAGGATCTCGACGGTCGTGGTCTTGCCGGCGCCGTTCGGGCCGAGCAGGGCGTAGACGGAGCCCTCGGGGACGGTCAGGTCGAGGCCCTTGAGGACGGGCTTGTCGCCGTAGGACTTGGTGAGGCCGGCGGCGGTGATCGCGGCGGCCTTTTTTGAGGTGCTCATGACAGACATGTGCTCGCTGCTTCCCTGGGTCGAGGGGGGTGGTCAGAGGTATGAGGTCTGAGGCGAGGCGCTTCTGCGGGCGCGACCTGCCGTCAGGCGGCCCGGGTGACGGTGATGTTGCCGACCGAGGTGTGGGCGTGGACCTCGGCACGGTCCGGCTTGTCCGACGGGCTCCCGGCGGCGGGCAGCTGGTTGCGGACGAGGCCCGCCCGGGTGTGGACGTCCAGCCAGGCGGCGGTGGTCTCGGGGACGCCGAGCTCGATCTCGCCGGTCGAGGTCCGCAGGTCGATCACACCGCGGGTGAGCCGGGCGATCCGGATCCCTCCCAGTGCGGACCTGACGTCGACGCCGGCGTGGGCGGTTCCCATGGCGAAGGAGCCGTTGGACGACTTGACCTTCGTCTCGCCGAGGACCTCGCCGACCTCGGTCTCGCCGTTGACGTTGGTGACGGCGAGGTTGCCGCCCACGTAGCCGATCTCGACCCGGCCCGCTCCGTGCACCTCCACGTTGCCGTCGAGGTGCTGGGCGCGGACGGTGCCGGTCGCGGTCCTGAGCGCGGCGGTCGCGGCGCGTTCCACGGCCACGTTCCCGAGTGCGCTCTTCAGGCGGACGTCGCCCAGCGTGCCTTCGCAGTGCACGTCCCCGAGTCCGGTGGTCGCCTGCACCTCGGATCCGGTCGGCAGTTCGACCTCGACCACGACGGCCCCGATCTTGTGGAACGGGTTGCGGCCGCGGGGGCCGCGTACGGTCAGCCGGCCGCCGGTCAGGTCGACCTGGGTCTGCGCGGCCGACTGGACGTCCCGGTCGTCCGCCTCGTTGCCCGGCCGGACCCGGACCGTGGTCTCGGTCCGCTCGGCGGCCCGGACCAGGACCGTTCCGTAGCCGACCTCCAGCTGGGCCGTGATGGGGCCCGGGGTCGTGAAGGACTGCGGTTCAGGGGTGGCGGAAGAGGGCATGGCGGTTCCGTCCTTTCGACTGCGTCAGGTGTTCGTGCTGGTCAGCGGGATGAGGAAGAAGGTGCGGGTGGGACGGGGGTCGGTCAGACCCAACCGGTGAAGCTCCGGCTGGTGCCGTTCTCCGCGACCGGGTCGACCGCCGGCCGCAGGGCACCCGCGGCGGGACCGTCGAGCGAGCCGGACAGCGTGTGCACCAGCCAGGCGTTGACAGAGAGGCCGTCGCGGGCGGCGGCGGACTCGATCCTGGACTTGAGGGAGGTCGGCACCCGGAGGTTGATGCGGGCGGTCCCGCCCTCGTCCGCCTCCGGTACACCTGCCACCTCGGGCTGCGGGACTGCCGGCGCCGACGACGCCATGGGTGGCGGCGCTCCGTCGGCGCGCTCCCTGGATTCGGGCCTGCTGACCACGAACTCCGGGTCCAGGCCGCGCAGCCGCAGGTCCACCGAGCCGGGCGCCAGCTCCAGCGTCACCTCACCCATCGCCGCGGACAACGCGTTGAGAAGGGTGAGCCGGGCGGCCGACTCCAGCGGGGCGGTCAGTCGCTCGGCGAGGGCGCGGGCGTCGTCACCGCCGGCTTCGGCAGCGACAGCGAGTTGCCGTCGGAGGTCATCGACATACGGTGCGAGGTCCATGCGAGAACTATGGCACAGCAGTGGCGCCATGTCGAGCATCAGATGGCGCCATGTATGACGCCGCACGTGTCGTCGAGCGTGGCGGCGACTACGGCGACGCCACCTCTGAAGACAGCGAGGCCTGCCGCTCCCTCGCTTTCGCCTCACGAACGGACCCGCGTGCACTTGACCTCTGCACGGGGTTGATGCGCGCCGCGCGGGCGCCACGCGCCACCCCTGTGGCGCATAAAAGGCTCGCGATGGCGCCATTAATGTGCCATCATGGCGTCACCGGTGAGTTCGGCCGTTCACCACGGTCGTACTGGTAAGGGGCCGGTGACCAAGGAGGCATCGGCGTCGGCAGGGGGAGCGGGGACCGTGGAGAACCCGACAGCACACGGCAGCGGGAGGCAGGCGCCGGGCGCGCTGCTGGCATTCGCCCGCTTCGTGCTCTGCGGCGGCGGCATCGGAGTCCTCTCCAGCTTCGCCGTGGCCGGCCTCGCCGCCTGGCTGCCCTGGGCGGTGGCCAACGCGCTGATCACCGTCGTGTCCACGCTGATCGCCACCGAGCTGCACGCCCGCTTCACCTTCGGCGCGGCGGGTCGCGCGACCTGGCGCCAGCACACGCAGTCGGCAGGATCCGCGGCGGTCGCGTACGCCGTCACAAGCACCGCGATGCTGGCCCTGCAGCTCCTCGTCGCCTCGCCCGGCGCGGTCGTCGAGCAGGTCGTCTACCTGTCCGCCTCCGCGCTCACCGGCGTCGGACGGTTTCTGCTGCTGCGCCTGGTGGTCTTCGCACGGGGGCACGCGCGGTCAGCTACCGTCCCCGCCCCCGTGGTCGCGACCGTGCCCCGCCCGGGATCCCGCCCCGCGACACTCTGCCCGGCCGCCTGACGACAAGTCAGCGAAGGCAGGCCACACTCCGGCCCCACCTTGACGCCATCCGTGGGCTCGTCGAGCGACCGCTCAGCTCGGGGAAAGCGCGGCGGGATCGAAGGTCCGGCCGGGACCACGGTCCGCACCGTCACGGCAGCCCGTCGGGGCGGCGGTCCGCGCGACTCCGGCAAACGGACCCGCACACCCGCCGGAACCCGCACCCTCCCCGTCCGCGCGCGCTACCGGGTGGGCGGTCGGCGCTCCGCCGGCGAGAGCAGCAGCACCTCAAGGGCCCGGGCACAGGAGCGGGCTTCGGCGAGGAGCCCCTCGGTGCGCTCGGCGGTGATCGGCGACGGTGTCGCCCGCACGGCGAGGGCGAAGCGCGCGTGCCCGGCGCCGTCCAGGACCGGAACGGCCGGGGTGCGCACCCCGTGCGCCGACTCACCGTCGTTCAGCGCGTAGGCCTCGGTGCGCACCCGCTCCAACTCCGCCTCCAGAACCGCGCGGTCGACGATCGTCCGGTCCGTGAAGGCCGGGAGGGGCGGCAGCGAGTCGGGGCCCTTCTCGCCGGGCCGCGCCCAGGCGACCGCCGAGCGCTCCACGGAGCAGAGCGAGGAGCTGCTGCGGAGCGGGGCCGTCGGCGCCTGGGTCGCGCAGGGGTCCCAGCTCGCCGCCGCCCGCCGCACCGGCGGACTGCGCATCCTGATCCCCACCGGCGACGTCATCAGCGACCGCTCCGTCCTCTTCAACCGGCGCGAACTCGCCGAGCAGCGGCCCGAATTCGTCCGAGCCCTGACCCGAGCCCTGCACCGCGCCGACGACTGGGCCGCGGCCCACCCCCGGGAGGCCGCCCGCCTCGCGGCCGCCGACCTCGGCGGCGAGGCGGACGACGGGGAGAGCGCCCTCCGCGCCCTGCCCTGGTATAGCGAGGCGGCAGGGTCCCGGCCCGCGCCCGCGAGCTGGAGACCTCCCCCAACCTGTGGCCCGGCATGAGCCTCTTCCGCCCGGGCCCCGGCACCGCCGTCGTCGGTTCGACGGCCCAGGTGATCGAGAGGCTGAAGGAGTTCGAGGAGCTGGGCGTGGACACCTTCATCCTGTCCGGCAACCCCCTGCTGGAAGAGGCCTACCGCGTCGCCGAGACCGTGCTGCCGGCCCTGGGGGTGCGCCGCTGACCCGACGGGCGCCGCGCGGGCGCCTCGGTGTGCGTCTTCCGCACCGTGAGACGGTGGTTGTGGGCGTGGACGCGCGACGGGATCATGGGCGCATGACCCGTCACGCGTATCTGAGCCGTCGGCTTCACGTCGACCTGGCCCACGCGTGTTCGGCGATCTGTCACCGCGCTGATTGAGCGCGGTGCCTCCCGCCCGGTTCCTCGCCGGGTCGATTCGCGTCCTGCCGGGCGGAGTGCACCTCTGTCGTGCCCCCCTCCTACGACGGGACTCCCATGCGTCTGCGCACCCGCGCCACCGTGATCGCCACGGCCGCCCTCCTGCTCACCTCACTCACCCCGGCGCACGGCGCCGACGCGTACGGTCCGCTGCCGCCGGCCAACCCGTACGCGGGCCCTGTCGGCACGGCCACGATGCACGGGGACACCGGCTCCTCCGACGCGACGCCCCTGCCCGGCCCGGGCGCGGGCTCCGTCCGGTCGCATCGGACGGCGTTGCAGTCGGCCTGCCCGACCGTGCTGGTCGGGGCCGACGGCTACCCGGTCGCGCTGTGCACGGAGATCTTCGGGCTGGCGCCGACCGTCCACCTGCTCGACCCGGCGACCGGCGGGTCCGTGGCCGAACTGACGCTGGCCAAGGGCTCGTTGCTCGGCGGGGTCTACGCCTACCTGGACCACCGGGACCGCCTCGTCGCGGTGGACGGCAACCGGGACCTGCTGCGGATCGGCCACCGCAGGACCGCTGCGGGCGGGTGGGAGCTGTACGTCGACTCCCGGTTGCCGCTCGCCGGGGCGGTCCCGGACGGGGACGCCGTCACCGGGCTCTCGCCGGACTGGCAGGGACGCGTCTGGTTCGCGACCGGCGCCGGGGTGGTCGGCACCGCCGACGACCGGACCGGCGCGGTGCGGACCCTCGCGCTGCCGGCCGGTGAGCGGGTCGCCAACTCGATCTCCACCGCGCCTTCGGGCACCGCGGTCGCCACCACCCACGCCACGTACCTGCTCACCGCGGGCGCGGACGGCACGCCGGAGGTGAGCTGGCGCCGGCCGTACGACCGGGGTCCGGGGCGCAAGCCGGGTCAGCTGAGCTGGGGCACCGGCTCGACTCCCACCTTCTTCGGGCCGGCCACCGGCACCGACTACGTGACCGTGGTGGACAACGCCGCGCCCACCGTGAACCTGCTGGTCTACCGGACCGTCAGCGGCGAGCAGGTCTGCTCGGTGCCGGTGCTCAAGGCGGGTGGCAGCGGCAGCGAGAACTCGCCCGTCGCGGTCGGCAACGCGGTGTTCGTGGCGAGCACCTACGGCTACCCGTACCCCAAGCTGCCCGAGGACGCCGGGCCGAGCGTGCCCTCCTCGGACAGCTACCGCGGCGGGCTGAGCCGGGTGGACGTCCGGTCCGACGGCTCCGGCTGCGACCTGAAGTGGGACAACCGCACCAGGTCGGCCGCGGTACCGAGGCTCTCCACCGCCGACGGGCTGCTGCGCACGGTGCTGCGCAACCCGGTGATCCCGGGCACGGACGCCACCTCGGTGCTGGACCCCTACGTGTACGCCGAGGTGGACCCGGCCACCGGCCGCACGACGCGGACGGCCTACCTCGGCTCGGGCTTCGTCTTCGACACCTTGCAGATGGTCGGCAGCATCGCACCGGGCCGGGTGGTGCTGCAGGGCACCACCACGGGCGTGCTGCGGATCATCGCGGGGTAGGCGGGCCGCGCCGGTCGCCGACGGGGCAGGGTGCCCCCGCGGGGGCGGGGGCCGGCGCGGAATAGACACCCGGTGTGGTATAAAAAAAAAACGCAGCCGACC
>NZ_JBHWZH010000103.1:5605-21676 GCF_042728285.1 Streptomyces sp. NPDC060194
TGGGGGGCTGGGTTTTTTTTTATACCCCCCGGGGCCTCCCCCCCCCCCCCCGGGGGGTGGGGCTCACCCGGGGGGGTTGGGGGGGCGCCCCGGGCCCCCGGGGGGGGGGGGTGCCCCGTCGGCGACGGGGCCCTTCGCGAAGTCTCCTCCCCGCGGCTGTCCACGCGCCGGCGCGCGGTCCGGGGAGGCGTCGCGGCACAGGGGCTCGAACGAGCCGAACGCGACGGTGTGCGGCGGCGGTCGGGGAGGACGGCGCTGTGCGGGAGTCTCCGGCGCCCATGACGCCTCCGCAGACGGGAGGGAGGCGGACCGCTCAGGTGGGGGCGAAGTGGGCGGTCAGGGCCGCGGCGACCACCCGGGCGGCCGGGGAGGTGAAGCGGGTGCGGTGGCGGGCGAGTTGGACGGGGACGTCGTCCACGGCGGGACCGTCGACGGGTCGCAGCGTGCCGGCGGCGAGGGCGTGGTGGACGGCCGAGCGGGGCAGGACGCTGATGCCGAGGCCGGCGGCGACGCAGTTGCGGACGGCCTCGCTGCTGCCGAGGCGGGTCAGCAGGCGGCCCGTGACGGCGGTCGCCCGGAGCCGTGCGGCGATCCGGTCGCTGTAGGAGCAGCCCTCCTCGTGCAGGTACACGTCCTCGGCGGCCAGTTCCGGCCAGGTCGCCGGGATGCCGCGGGTGGTGAGCGGGTGGCCGGGCGGGCCGACGAACTGCAGCGGCTCCCTGGCGACGATCTCGGTCCGTACGTCCGGGTGCTCCACGGTGTCCTCGAGGAGCAGGGCGAGGTCGGCCCGGCCGCTGCGGAGCGCGTCGAGCGCGGCGCGGGTGCCGGCGGGCTGCAGGTGCACGCCGATCCCGGGGTGGGAGGCGCGCAGGGCGGCGATGACCCGCGGCAGGTGCAGCGAACAGAGCGTGTCCCCCGCGGCGACGGCGACGACACCTTCGGGAGCGGCGTCGGCACGGGCGGCCGCCCGTAGCCGCGACTCCGCGTCCTGCACCGCCTCCGCGGCGGGCAGCAGGCGGCGCCCGGCGTCGGTGAGGTGCGCACCGCGCGGGACCCGGTCGAAGAGGCGGGTGTCGAGCGTCTTCTCCAAGGCCTGGACCTGCGCGGTCACCGTCGACTGCGACAGGTGCAGTTCGCCGGCGGCGGCGGTGAGGTTCCGGGTACGGGCGACGGTGAGGAACGTCCGGATCAGTTGGGTCTCCACCGTCCGAGCGTATCCGCCATCGGACAAGCCGATGGGGGATATCGAAAATCATCGCTTCTCTTCATGACGGGGTGCTGCCAGGGTGGAGTCATGACCACAGACGACGCCCCCGCCCCGACCGCCCTCCGCTCCCCCGTCCTGCGCTACACCGCATTCACCACCGATCCGTCCGGCGGCAACCCCGCCGGTGTCGTCCTCGACGCGTCGGCGCTCGACGCCGAGGCGATGCTGGCGGTCGCCGCCGAAGTCGGCTACTCCGAGACGGCGTTCGTGACCGCGTCCGATCCGGACGCCCGCAGGTACACCCTCCGCTACTTCAGCCCGCTCGCGGAGGTCGACTTCTGCGGGCACGCCACCGTCGCGACGGCGGTCGCGCTCTCCGAGCGCGTCGGCGTGGGACCCATCGTGTTCACGACCGCGGCGGGCGAGATCGCGCTCGACACGGTCGCGACGGCGGCCGGGGCGGTCGAGGCGACGCTGACCAGCGTCCCCACCCGGACCCGCCCGGCCACGGCCGAGGAGCAGGGCGCGACACTGGCCGCGCTGCGCTGGCGGGCCGACGACCTCGACCCGGCGCTGCCACCGCACGTCGCGTTCGGCGGGAACCACCACCTGATCCTGGCGGCCGGCACCCGGGAGCGGCTCGCCGACCTCGACTACGACTTCGGCGAGCTGGCCGCGGTGATGCGCCGTCACGGGTGGACCACCGTGCAGCTGGTGCACCGCCTCTCGCCCTCGCGGTACGCGGCCCGCGACCCGTTCCCGGTCGGCGGGGTGGTCGAGGACCCGGCGACCGGCGCGGCCGCGGCCGCGTTCGGCGGTTACCTGCGGGATCTCGGACTCGCCCCCGCCGACGGGCGGATCGTCGTCGACCAGGGCGAGGACATGGGGCGCCCCAGCGTGCTCACCGTCACCGTGGACCCCGCCTCACGGCGGGTGCGGGTGACCGGACACGCGGTGCCGGTGCCGGCCTCGGCCTGACGGCGGATCTCGGCGCGGGGGCTCAGGCGGCTCGGCCCCCGTCGATGCTGAGGGCCCGGACGAAGGCCGCCTCGGTCTCCGCGGTGAAGAACCCGGTGATGCCCCGCAGGAGTTGGAGTGCCGTGCGCACGCCGGAGGGCAGCGGCTGCGGGAGGGCGGAGACGGACGCGGGGTAGGTGTCGGAGACCGTGCGCGCGGACTCCAGGTGGGCCAGTGCCCTGGGGAGGTCGCCGCCGCCCGCGAGCTGCACGGCGCGGACCACGTCGTGGGAGGCGCTGCGGGAGAGCGCGAGCAGTCCGTCGATCGTGGCCGCGCCCTGCCGGTCCTGGGCGAGCGGGCGGGCGGAGGGGTCGACGGCGGAGC
This sequence comes from Streptomyces sp. NPDC060194, assembly GCF_042728285.1. NCBI lineage: Bacteria > Bacillati > Actinomycetota > Actinomycetes > Kitasatosporales > Streptomycetaceae > Streptomyces > Streptomyces sp. NPDC060194. Next base: position 8,154 of record NZ_JBHWZH010000103.1, read on the forward strand.
TGAGGTGGCCGCCGGCCCGGTCCAGGATCTTGGCTATCGCGTTCAGCCGTCCCGGTTCGATGAGTGTCTGAGGCGCCATGCGGAGTCCTTCCTCACCCGGTGTCTGGCTCCGTACCTCTGCCGTTATCTCCCACCCGCGGCGCGGACGAACCTCGGCGCGGGGGCGCACAGACCGCGCAGAGGCGTACGCCGGACCGCTGCGGCGGACGGCCCCGCGAGGAGCCCGGGGGCCGGGGGCCGGGCGGAGGAGCCGCAACGGCAGGCTACGGGCGGGGTGCGCGGCGACGGGGCGGACGGGGGCGCAGGGTCGCGGTCAGGAGCCGTCTCGGGGGCCGTGCCAGTCGAGGCACATGACGGTGGCGTCGTCGGCGAGCCGCCCCTGGCAGGCGTCGCCGACGGCGGAGGTGAGCAGGCGGACCACCTCGCGGGGGTGCTCGTCGGCGGAGGCGCGGATCAGGCCGGGGAGGTCGACCACCTCCGCACGGCGCTCCTGCATGCCGTCGGTGTAGAAGACGAAGCGGTCCCCGGGGCGGCAGTCGAGGTCCTGCACCCGGTACTGCTTGGCCGGGGTGATGCCGAACGGCAGGTTCACCGCCGGCCGCAGTTCACGGACGGCGCCGTCGCGCAGGTACAGCGGCCACACGTGGCCGGCGTTCACGAGCTGGGCGCCGGAGCCGTCCAGGGCGATGCGGACCAACTGGCCGGTGGCGAACGTCTGCCGGCCGTGGTCGATGAGGGCCTGGTCGATCCGGTGCGCCTGCTCGGCCAACCCGGCACCGGCGCGGCGGGCGCCGCGGGAGGCGTTGACGGCGATGGTGGACAGGAGCGCCGACTCGGTGTCGTGGCCCATCGCGTCGGTCAGCGACAGGTGCAGGGTGTCGTGGTCGAGGGTGTAGTCGTAGGTGTCGCCCGCGACGGAGTCGGCCGGGACCAGCGCGCAGGCGAGGGCGAACTCGGCGGCCTCGCAGGAGGGCGCGGTGGGCAGGAGCTGGCGCTGGATCTCGGCGGCGAGGCTGACGGGGGTGGTGCGCTGGCCCCAGTGGTAGAGGTCGGTGAAGCGGCGGTCGGTGACGACGATGTAGGCGAGCGCGTGCGCGGCCTCCTCGATCTGCTCCAGGACGCCGGGGCCGGCCTCGGGCAGGTGCAGTTCGAGGATGCCGATGGCGTCGCCCCGGTTGCTGACCGGGGCGAGGACGCGCTGCCCGGACCCTTCGCCGTCCTCCCGGACCACCTCCTGGGTGCGCAGCACCCGTTCGTAGACGCTGCCGTCCAGCGGGATCTCGTCGGGCCGGCGGCCCTCGTGGGTGACGACCTCCTCGGTGACCCGCACCACCTTCCGGCCCACGACGTCCGTGCACAGGAAGGACACGTACCCGGCGCCGAACCGGTCCCGCAGGTTGCGCGCCACCACGTCGAGCGAGGCCACCGGCGAGGCGTCCTCCACTGCGGCCAGCACACCCGCCAACCCGAATCCGTCGTCTGCCACCCTGACCTCCTGGAGAGTCTCCCGCACTCCTTCCCCCGGGTCGGCTCCCTACCGCCGTCCGACCGCCGCGGCCGTCGCGCCAGGCCTCCGGACGGCCTCGGCCGGGACGGGTCGCGCGGGCCCGCCCGGGCCGCGCGAGGGGGTGCTCGGGAACCGGACGGGCGATGTGACGTGCGGTTCTGCGAGAACTCGTGGAAAAGGGGCACCCGTCATCCATGAGGTACAACGAGAGAGCTGTGACCGGACCAGCAGACATCCCGCGCGCTCGAGCCGGCCCGGGGCCGGGTGCCGGCCCGAACCCGCGGACCGGCCGCGCGCTCGGACGGGCCGGACCCATCCGGGTCGCCTCGGTCCCCGCCGGGCACGTGTACGTGCGGCACCTGTCCCCGCCCGGAGGCGACCGCGTCGTACGCCTGAGCGACCCGCGCCCCTGCGGGGCCCCCAGCGGCTCCCGGACGTGGTGGCCGCCGGCCATGCTCGACCCGGCCTGGGTCGACGACCACGCCGACGGCTTCGACGTGTTCCACCTCCACTTCGGCTTCGACGCACAGAGCCCCGAGGCCCTGCGGGAGTTCGTCGGCACCCTGCGCCGCCACGGCAAACCACTCGTCTACACCGTCCACGACCTCGCCAACCCCCACCACCACGACGAGGGCGAGCACCGGGCGCAGCTGGACGTGCTGGTCCCCGCCGCGGACCGGCTCATCACCCTCACCCCCGGCGCCGCCGAGGAGATCGCCGCACGCTGGGGCCGCACCGCGCTGGTCCTCCCGCACCCGCACGTGGTCGAACCGCCGGATCTGGTCCGGCCCCGGCCCGCGCGGGACACCTTCACCGTCGGTGTGCACGCCAAGAGCATCCGCCCCAACATGGATCCGCTGCCCGTGGTCCGGGTGCTCGCCGAGGAGCTGTCGCCGCTGCCCGACGCGGTGCTGCGCGTCGACTGCCACCCGGAGGTCGACGACCCCGCGAGCCACTGGTACGCACCCGGCGTGCTCGACGAGCTGCGCGCGATGGAGGCCGCGGAGCGCCTGGAGCTGAGCGTCCACGACTACTTCGACGACGACGCCCTGTGGGACTACCTCATCGGGCTCGACGTGTCCGTGCTGCCCTACCGGTTCGGCACCCACTCCGGCTGGCTGGAGGCGTGCCACGACCTGGGGACCACCGTCCTCGCCCCGTCCTGCGGGTTCTACGCGCAGCAGCGGCCCTGCCTCACCTACGGCCACGACCGGCGGGGCCTGGACGCGGCGTCGCTCGGCAGCGGTGCGCACCGCCTACGAGGAGCGGCCCGCCTGGCGGGCGGACCCGGCGCAGCGCCCCGCCGAGCGCGTCCGGCTGGCGCAGGACCACGAAGCGCTCTACGCGGGCCTGCTGTGACGCCCGCCCCGTTGCGGATCGCCCTGATCGCCTCCGCGCGGCATCCGATCCGCGACCCCTTCGCCGGCGGCCTCGAGGCGCACACCTGGACGCTCTCCAGGGCACTGAGCGCGCGCGGCCACCAGGTCACCGTCTACGCGGGGCCCGGCTCCGACCCCGCGCTGGGGGCGGTCGAGATGCCGACGCGTCCGATGCTGATCAGCGAGGCCGCCCGCGACGACAGCAGCATGGTGGCCCCGCACCGGATGGCGGAGCACCACGCCTATCTGGAGCTGATGCTCGACCTCGCGCGCGGACCCGCGCGGTACGACGTCGTGCACAACAACAGCCTGCACCACCTGCCGGTGGCGATGGCCGCAGCCCTCTCCGTCCCGCTGGTCACCACCCTGCACACGCCGCCCACGCCGTGGCTGGAGTCGGCCATCCAGATGGCGCCGGACTGCCCGGTGCGGTTCAGCGCGGTCAGCGACCACACCGCCGCCGCGTGGCGGCACGTGGTGCCCCGCGCCACCGTGGTGCACAACGGCGTCGACGTCGCGCGCTGGCACCCGGGCCCCGGCGGGGAGGACCTGGTGTGGACGGGCCGGATCGTGCCCGAGAAGGGCCCCCACCTGGCGATCGAGGCCGCTCGGCTGGCCGGGCGGGGGCTGCGCCTGGCGGGGCCCGTCGGAGACACCGCGTACTTCGAGGCCCTCGTCCGCCCCCGGCTGGACCGCACCGTCACCTACGCGGGCCACCTCTCCCAGCCTGACCTGTGCGAGCTGGTCGGCTCCTCGGCGGCGGCCGTCGTCACCCCCTGCTGGGACGAACCGTACGGACTGGTGACGGCGGAGGCGCTGGCCTGCGGCACACCGGTGTGCGGGTTCGCCCGGGGCGCGCTGCCGGAGATCGTCACCGAGGACTGCGCCCGGCTCGTACCGCCCGGCGACAGCGCGGCGCTCGCCGAGGCCGTCGAGCCCGCGATCGGCCTGTCCCGGGCCGCCGCCCGGCGGCACGCGGAGACGTTCTGCTCCGTGGAGGCCATGACCCGCACTTACGAGCGCATCTACCGGACGGTCTCGGCGTGATCGGCTACTACGTGCACCACCAGGGCAGCGGCCACCTGCACCGCGCCCTCGGCATCGCCGCGCGGCTCGCCCTGCCCGTGACCGGCCTGTCCACCCTGCCCGCCCCCGACGACTGGCCCGGCCCCTGGGTGCGCCTGCCGCGGGACGACGACGGGGACCCCGCGACCTTCGGGGACGTGACGGCGGGCGGCCGACTGCACTGGGCGCCGCTCCGGCACGCCGGGCTGCGCGGGCGCACGGCCCTGCTCGCCCGGTGGGTCGAGTCCGCCGCGCCCCGCCTGGTGGTGTCCGACGTCTCCGTCGAAGTGGCCCTGCTCGTACGGCTGATGGGCGTCCCCACCGCGGTGGTCGCCCTGCGCGGCGAGCGGACCGACGTCCCGCACCGGACCGCCTACGACCTGGCCGACCTGCTCCTCGCCCCCTGGCCGGCCGCACTGCCGGAGCCCGGTTGGCCGGCGCACTGGCGGGCCAGGACCCTCCACACCGGCGCGTTCTCGCGCTTCGACGGCCGTCCGCGTCCCGGCCCGACCGAGGGCCCCGGGGGGTCGGGGCGCCCTCGGCGGGTGCTGCTGCTGATGGGGTCGGGCGGGAGCGACGTCTCGCCCGGCGAGGTGAAGGCCGCGCGGGCGGCGACCCCCGGCTGGGAGTGGACGACGCTCGGCGGCCCGGACGGCACGTGGTCGCCCGACCCGTGGCCCGCGCTGTGCGCGGCGGACGTCGTGGTCACCCATGCGGGGCAGAACGCCGTGGCCGAGTGCGCGGCGGCGCGCCGCCCCGCGGTCGTCGTCCCGCAGGAGCGGCCCTTCGGCGAACAGGCCGCGACGGGGCGGGCCCTGACGCGTGGCCGGCTCTGCACGGTCGTCCCCCGGTGGCCGGCGGCCGAGGAGTGGCCCGCGCTGCTGGAGCGGGCCCGCGAGCAGGGTGGGGACCGGTGGTCGCGCTGGTCGCCGGGTGACGGTGCCGCGAGGGCCGCGGCCGCTCTGGCCGCCGCGGCCGGAGGGGGGCCGACCCCGTGACGCGGATTGCTGTGATCACCCTCGCGGCCGGCCGCCACCGGCATCTCGCGCTGCAGCAGGCCGCGCTCGCGGCCGGCTCGCGCGCGCCGCACCAGTACGTCGTCGTCGCCATGGACGACGCGGGCCTGGGCGCCGTCCTCGCCGGCCGCCCGCCCGCCGCGACGGTCGTCGACTGCCCGGTGCGCGACGGGGTCCTGCCGCTGGCCCGGGCCCGGAACCTCGGGGCCGTCCACGCCCTGGACCGCGGCGCCGACCTGCTGGTCTTCCTGGACGTCGACTGCGCCCCCGGCGAGCGGCTCCTCGAACGGTACGCACAGGTGGCCCGCGATCCGGCCCACCGCCGCTCCCTCCTGTGCGGCACGGTCGCCTACCTGCCGCCCCCGCCCCCGGCGGGCTACCGCCTGGCCGACCTGCCGGCGCTCGCCGCACCCCACCCCGCCCGGCCGTCCCCGGCCCCGGACGAGACCCGCCGGAGCGCGGACCACCCGCTGTTCTGGTCGCTGTCCTTCGCCCTGACCGCCGAGACCTGGCACGCCGTCGGAGGCTTCGGCGAGGAGTACGAGGGGTACGGCGGCGAGGACACCGACTACGGCCAACGGGCCCGGGCCGCGGGGGTCCCCCTCACCTGGGTGGGCGGGGCGCCCGCGTTCCACCAGCACCATCCGGTCTCCAGCCCGCCGGTGCGTCATCTCGACGACATCCTGCGCAACGCCCGCCTCTTCCACCGCCGCTGGGGGTGGTGGCCGATGACCGGCTGGCTCGACGCGTTCGCCGAGCGCGGCCTGATCCGCTGGAACCGGTCCACCACGTCCTGGGAACGCACCCCTCCCACCGGAGCCGATGTCGGCACCCTCCGGTGACCGTTCGGCCCGCGCGGACCGAGCCCGGCGGTCTCCCCGCGCCCGCCCGGGTCAGCCCAGGGCGGCGCTCCGGCGCGAGCGGCTGAGGGGGTGGGGCTGCGCGAGGCCAGCGGGGCGCGTGGTGTGCACCAGCAGGTTGACCGTCGCCCTCACCTCGAAGCCGTGCCGGTGCATCAGGGCGGTCGAGGCCTCGTTGCGGGCCTCGACGTCGGTGATGACGGCCGCCGCCCCGAGCGCTTCGAGCCGCTCCCGGCAGGCGGTGACCAGGCGGCCGGCCACCCCCTGGCCGCGGGCGGCGGGACCGACGGCGATCCACTCCAGGTAGCCCCAGTCCGCACGCTGCTCGAAGGTCATGGACCCCAGCACGAAGCCGCACAGCTCGTCGCCCCGCAGCGCGACGAAGCAGGCGGGCTCGGGCGCCTCGACGTGGACGGCCGCAGCCGACAGGGACCACCCCGTGTACGGCTTGACGCCGGTGCCGAACGCGCGGTGGCCCAGGTCGAGGACGTCGGGGAGGTGACGGATCGTCATCGGCGTGACGCGGACGGCCGGCTCGTCGGACTGCTGCACGGGGCTGCTCCTCATCGGCTGCGAGAACGGCGCACGAAACGGCAAGCGCGGGTGCGCGTCGTGCCGTGGGCAGATCATCCAGCGCGGCAGGAGGGTGGCAGCGGTGCCGCGCCTGGCCGTACGGGCGACCGGGTCGCGGGAGAGAGGACGCGCCTGCTCGGACGCGCGAGGAAGAACCTCGTCGAACGGACGCTCCGCACCGGGGGCACGCTCGCCCGGACGGCCCCGCGGCCCCGGGCCGGCGAATCGTCGGACCCGACCCTGCGGGTCAATGATTGTGCTCGCCGGCGGTCGGGGCGTCAGGACGCCGAAGCCGCCGGGCTCGGCGTCATCGGGAGGGCGCGGCGACTGCGCGTCGCGAGGCGGGCGGGAACGGGCGCAAGTGGTCCGAGTGCCGTCGGTGCGGGGCAGGGGTCGGCGGTGTTCGAGACGGTCCGGCGCGACCTGGAGGACCCGTCGCAGAGGCCTTGGGTAGCATTTCCGGAGTCTGCGCAACATCTTCACCGTGTGTCCGCCGCCCGGGAGTCAACGGCCGCACGTTCCGGCCGCAGGGCCCTGAGCTGCGTGCGGTCCTGAGGAAAGTGACGTCACGGCGGCCGTCGGGTGGCGTTCCTCACGGAAGCGTGGCCCCTTTCTGCACATCTCGCGGCGTTTTCGCGGATCGGCGAAGAAGGTGGCTTGCCAGCGGCCCTCCGAGTAGGGGACGGTTGCCGAACGGCAATACTTTCGATCAGATGAGGTGAGGGGTTCGCACAGCGGGCCCTCCCGGATGACTTCCACCGACCAGGCCCAGACCCTTCGTGCTTCCGCCCCGGCGGCCGCGGTCTGGACGTCGGTTCCCTACCCGGTGCTGATCGCCGACCGGGCCGGGGCGGTCGTGCACGCCAACGACCACGCCGACGCCCTCTTTCCCGGCATCGCCCCCGGCGTGCCCCTGCACGGGTGCGCTCCCGGGTGGCTGGCCGGGGCCCACGACCGTCAGGTCAGCGCCTCCACGGACGACCGCACGGTGGTGCGGGGCGAGGTGGGAGACCGCAGCTTCGAGGCCCACCCCACCCCGGCGGACGACGGGACCGTCGTGTGGTGGCTGGTGGACGACACCGACCACCGGCTGGCCCGCGAGGCGCTGCGGATGGAGCGGGAGCGCACCGCGTTCCTCGCCGAGGCGTCGAACGCCCTTCTTTCCTCCCTGAACCTGGAGCGGTGCATGGACGTCACCGCACGACTCGCCGCCGAGCACCTCGCGGACGGGGCCCTGGTGATCGCGCCGCGCAGCGGCCGCAAGCTGCCCGTCGTGTCCTGCCTGCGGGGCGGGACGCCGGTCCGGTCGGAGCAGGCGGTCGATCCGGAGGACGTACCGGGTCTGGCGGAGGCGCTGCAGGGGTTCCCGCCGGTGCCCTCGCGGTGGATAGACCCCGCCGGCGCCCCGTCCTGGCTGATCCCCGACGGGTTCGGGACCGTGGGGTCGATCGTGATCACGCCGCTGCCGGGGCACGGTGTCCCCGCCGGTGCCCTGGTGCTGCTGCGACGCGGCGGCGAGCAGGCCTTCTCGGAGAGCGAGGAGGTCTTCGCCCGCCTCTTCGCCGCCCGCGCCGGTGCCGCACTGTCGGCGGCGCGCCTGTACGCGGAGCAGTCGTCGCTGACGCGGACGCTGATGCGGGAGCTGCTGCCCCCGGTGCTGCACCAGGTCGACGGGGTGGACTTCGCCGGCGGCTACCGGCCCTCCCAGGACCACGAGCGGATCGGCGGGGACTTCTACGACGTCCACCCCGCCGCCACCGCGGGTGAGCCGTCGTTCGCGGTGCTGGGTGACGTGTGCGGCAAGGGGATGGAGGCGGCCGTCCTCACGGGGAAGATCCGCAACACGCTCCACGCGCTGCTGCCCATGGCGGACGACCACCAGCGGGTTCTCGGTCTCCTGAACGGGGCGTTGGTCAACTCCCACCACACCCGGTTCGCGACGATGGTCCTGGCCTCCGCGGTGCGGGAGGCGGGATCGGTGCGCCTGCGGGTGACGAGCGCCGGCCACCCCCCGGCGCTGATCGTCCGTCAGGACGGCTCCGTCCAGGAGGTCGTGTCGCGGGGCATGCTGATCGGGGTGCTGCCCGAGGTGCGCTCGACGACGGTCGAGGCGATTTTGCTGCCGGGCGAGTTCTGCGTGCTGTTCACCGACGGCATCACCGAGGCCAAGGGGGGCCCGCTCGGCGACGAGCTGTTCGGCGACGAGCGGCTGAAGGAGGCCCTGGCACAGTGCGCGGCGATGCCGGCCGACGCGGTCGTGGAGCACGTGCAGATGCTGGCCTCGCAGTGGCTGGGCGGGCGGGTGCACGACGACATGGCGATCATGGTCATCGCCGCCCCCCGCACCCACCACCTCAGTGCCGTCGACGGCCACACCCGCGGACGGTTCACCGCATGAGCACCACCGCCACAGCCCCCCGCGACGCGGTCGACGCCCTGTGGGACGCCGTCTCCCGCGGTGACGAGCACGCCGCGACCGCCGTCCTGTTCGCCGCGCTCAAGGACGGCACGCCGGCGGAGCGGGTGCTGCTGGACCTGATCGCCCCGGTGCAGCGGAAGGTCGGGGAGGAGTGGGCCGCGAACCGGATCACGGTCGCGCAGGAGCACGCCGCGACCGCGATCAACGACCGGGCGCTGGCCGCCCTGTCCCTCCACTACGCCGCCCGCACCGCCGACGCCCGGGGGAAGGTCCTGGTGGCGTGCGTCGACGAGGAGTGGCACAGCCTTCCCGCCCGGCTCGTCGCGGAGGTCCTGCGACTGCGCGGGTGGCGCGTCGACTACCTCGGCGCGCAGGTCCCCACCGAGCACCTGATCACCCACATCCACCAGACCGGCCCCGACCTCGTCGCCCTGTCCAGCTCCATCCCCACCCGGCTGCCGCTCGCCCACGCCGCGATCACCGCGGTGCAGGCGACCGGTACCCCGGTCCTGGTCGGCGGTGCCGCCTTCGGCCCCCACGGCGAGTACGCCCGCCTCCTCGGCGCGGACGCCTGGGCACCGGACGCCGCCGCAGCCGCCGACCGCCTCGAGGGCTCCCCGCTGCCGCGGCCGGCTTCGGCGCATCAGCCGATCGACGACCTCCCGCACCTGGCCGACCAGGAGTACACGATGGTCGCCCGCACCCGCACCGCCCTGGTCCGCACCGTCATGAGCTCACTGGCGAACCGTTTCCCCGCCATGAGCGGGTACACGGTCGTGCAGCGGGCGCGGACGGCCGAGGACATCGCGCACCTCGTGGACTTCCTCGCGGTCGCCCTGTACGTCGACGACCCCGCCCTCTACACCCGCTTCCTGACCTGGACCGCCTCCGTGCTGACCGCCCGCGGCGTCCCCGCCCGGTCCCTGATCCCCGCCCTGCAGATCCTCGGCGAGGAGCTGAAGGACTTCGAACGCGCCTGCGCCGTCCTCGGCCAGGCCACCGCCCACCTCACCGGGGCGGAGCAGCCCCCGTACGCCGCCGACCCCAGGACCGCTCCGTGACCACCATGCCCCACCCCCTGGACCCCGAGACGACCACCGCCGCGGACGACGGCGTCCTGCGCCTGGAACTGCGCGGATACCTGGACCACGGGAACTGCGACCGGTTCCTCGACCACGCCGGCGCGCGGCTCGCGGCCACGCCCCGCGTACGGGCGCTGCGGCTGGACTGCGCGGGACTCGAGGGCCTGGACTCCATGGGCCTGGCGACCCTGCTGATGCTCCACCGCCGCGCCACCGCGGCGGGCGTCCGCCTGCACCTGGCGAACCGGCCCCCGGTCCTGGAGAGGATGCTGACGGTCACCGGCACCCTGGACCACCTCGTGCCCGACCACCGCGCCCGATCCGGCCCTCAGAACCGATCGTCGCAGGGGGCGTATCGTTCGACACCGGACGACGGCGTGTCCGGGTCCGGCCCGGCCGACGCCGACGCCGAGGGGCCCGGAGCCCACGTCTGATGACGACCGCGCGTGCTCACCACAATCGGGGACCAGGCGGTCCCCGGACGGGACACCCCATGAACGAGCACGCCCCCGGCCCTTCGTGCCCGGATGCCCACGAGAGCCCGGATGCCCGCGAGAGCCCGGATGCCCGCGAGAGCCCGGACGCCGTCAAGAGCCCGGACGACGTCGAGTCGGCGGCCCGGCAGGCCGGTCAGATCGTCGAACTCCTCGACATCCTCTGGGAGCAGGCCCGCAGCGACAGCCCGCCCCCGAACGTCCCCGCCTCCCAGCTCCGGGTGATGTACCTCGTCGACCGTGAGAACGGCCTCCGCATGCGCGCCCTCGTCCACCTCCTCGGCGCCGCGCCGCCCTCCGTCTCCCGTCTCGTCGACCGGCTCCAGGCCCTCGGCTTCGTCCGGCGCGAGCCGTGCTCCGACAGCCGCCGCGAAGTCCTCCTCACCACCACCCCCGCCGGCCGCACCCACCTCGCCCGCATACGCGAGCGCCGCGACGAGCTGCTGGTCAGGACGATCGCCACCATGCCCGCCCACCAGCGCGCCGCGCTGAGCCAGGGGCTCGCCGGGTTCCACCGCGCCCTGACCGAGCAGCCCATGCTCCGCCTGCTCGCCGCCGCCACGGCACCGCCTCCTTCCGACACTGCGCACATCGCCTGAGCCACCGGTCGCCGGAGGCCGCGGCCCGGCGGCCCGTCCGGCGCGGGCCGGGCCCCGCAGCACGCGACGGGGTCGGCGCGCCCGCTCCGGGGACGTTGCGCGGCGTGCTCGGGCGCGGCGGTCGGGCCGTCGCCCGAATGCCCGCGACGGCCGCCCGCGGACCGGTTCCCGCCTCGTCCGCGCCCGGTCGGGCACGCGCCGCGGGCGGGCGGGAATGACGCTTCCGGTTCGGGCAAGAAGCGCGGCAGGAGTGTGGCATCGGGTCGGTGCTGGTGCCATGTCACAGGCGACCGGACAGGAGGCCCCTCGGTGGACTGGCACAAGTTCGCGCAGCAGATGTCGGCGATGGCGCACGACCTGCTGATGCAGCCGACCGTGGACTCGACCCTGGAGAGGATCACCGCCTCGGCCTCGGACCTCGTCGAGGGATGCGACGCGGCGGGGATCCTCCTCGTCGGCAGGCGGGCGCAGACCCTGGCACCGACCCGGCCGCTCGTCACCGAACTCGACCGGCTGCAGTCCCGCCTCGGTGAGGGGCCGTGCTTCGCCGCCGCCCGACACTCCCGAGGGGAGCGCGTCTACCGCATCCACGACCTCACGGAGCAGTCCTCGCGGTGGCCGCGCTTCGTGCCGCACGCGCGGAAGCGGGGCGTCGGCAGCATGATGGGCTTTCTGCTGTACACCGACGGCGAGGACCTGGGCGCGCTCAACTTCTACTCCCACCGCCCCGGCGCCTTCACCGACGACAGCGAGTCCGCGGGCGTCCTGCTGGCCTCCCACGCCGCCGTCGCCCTCTCCACCGCTCGCACGCACGCGCAGATGGAGCTCGCCGTCGCCACCCGCCACCAGATCGGCGAGGCGATGGGCATCCTCATGGGCGCCCACCAGTACAGCGAGGAGGAGGCCTTCGCCGCGCTGCGCCGCCATTCCCAGCACCGCAACGTCAAGCTCCGCGACGTCGCCCGCCACGTCTGCGAGACCGGCGGCCTGCCTGACCAAGCCCGGAGCACGTGAGGCGGCTCCCCGGGCGCACTGCCTGACCCGGGGAGCCCGGCCGGAGCGACCCCCGCGGGAATGCCCTTCCGGCCTCTGACCAAGGTCCCCTCGTCGCCGGGGTCCACCCCCGATTCCCCTCGCCGACTCACCGCGTCCGATGGTGCGGGGAGCGGCGGCACCGGTGACGAGGGCTTCGCACGCCGCGCTGACGTGGGCAGGAGCACACCAGTCGTCCCGTCAGCGGGCGCGTAGTCATCCTTGAGGCCACCGTCATCGCATCCCGGCGTGCCTCGTCCTCGTCTCGGCCTCGTCGCGTCCCACCGCGTCGAAGCCGTCGAGATGGAACTTCTTCGCGTTGAAAGCGCGCACCCACAGCCCCGCCGCCCAGCACAGCTCCAGGTCGTCGTCGCTCAGCGCCCGTCCGCGCGCGGTCTGGTACTCCTCCAGGAAGGCGGCCGTCCGTCCGACCGAGGCGCCCGCACCGGTGGGCCCGCCCTCGAACACGGCGGCTGCCTGGCCGACGATCACCACCTCGGGCTCGTGGACCACGCTGTCCCAGTCGTGGACCGCGAAGGGCCGGCCGTCGCGGAACTTCACGTTGCGGCCGTCCCAGTCCCCGAGCCCGAGCACGCAGGCGGCGTCGCGGACCCCTTCCAGCCGCTCGCGGACGGCCGTGCCGAGGGCATCGAGCCACGCCGTGGCGGAGCACCGCTCGGCATTGAGGTCGACGTCGACCGGGTCCGCACCGGCGCCACCGTCACCGGCGTCTCACGGGCCGGCCGGGACCGGATCGTCGACGCCGACCGCGAGCGGCAGCCGTTCGTCGTGCACGTCACGCGCGCCGACGGCCGGGAGGAGCGCGTCCTCGCCCGCGCCGTCGTCGACGCCTCGGGCACCTGGGCCACCCCCGGCCCGGCGGGCGGCAGCGGCCTCGCCGCCCTCGGCGAGCGGGCGGCCGCCGACCGGATCGCCTACCGCGTCCCGGACCTGAGGGACCCGGCCGTCCGGGCCCGGTACGCGGGCAGGCGCACCGCCGTGATCGGCTCCGGCGCCTCGGCGTTCACCGCTCGCCTCCCTCGCCGACCTCGCCGGGTCCGGCGACGGCGCGGGCACGAAGGGCGTGTGGATCCTGCGCCGGGGCATCTCCGGCTCCACCTTCGGCGGCGGCGAGGCCGACCAGCTCCCGGCGCGCGGCGCGCTCGGCCTGGCGGCGAAGGCAGCCGTCGAGGACGGCCACGCGGACGCCGTCACCGGCTTCCGCACCGAGGCGGTCGAGCGCGACGGCGACGGGCGACTCGTCCTGGTCGGCGAGGACGGGCGCCGCCTGGACCCGGTCGACGAGGTGGTCGTACTGACCGGCTTCCGCCCCGACCTGTCCTTCCTCGACGAACTGCGCCTCGGCCTCGACGAGCGCCTCCAGGCGCCCGTCGCGCTGGCTCCGCTGATCGACCCCAACCAGCACTCCTGCGGCACCGTCTACCCGCACGGCCACCGCGAGCTCTCCCACCCCGAGCCGGGGGTGTACCTGGTGGG
>NZ_JBHWZH010000104.1:0-21611 GCF_042728285.1 Streptomyces sp. NPDC060194
ATCACGCCCCGGCCCCCTTCCCGCCCCGCCCGCCGGGCTCAGCGCTTCGCGTCCGCCCACTCCCGCTGGACGGCCAGGTCCGCCTTGACCTCGGCGAGCTGCACGGCGACGGCGGACGGCGCCGTCCCGCCCCGGCCGCTCCGCGAGGCGAGCGCGCCGGGGACGTCCAGGACCGTGCGGACCTCCGGCGTGAGGTGCTCGGAGATCTTCGCGAACTGGTCGTCCGTCAGCTCGTCCAGCTCGATGCCCTGCTGCTCGCAGACCTTGACGCACTCCCCGGCGACCTCGTGCGCGACCCGGAACGGCACGCCCTGCCGGACCAGCCACTCGGCGATGTCGGTGGCGAGCGAGAAGCCGGCCGGTGCCAGCTCCTCCATCCGCTCCCGGTGGACGGTGAGGGTCGCCATCATGCCGGTGAACGCCGGCAGCAGGACCTCCAGCTGGTCGCAGGAGTCGAAGACCGGCTCCTTGTCCTCCTGGAGATCGCGGTTGTAGGCGAGCGGCAGGGCCTTGAGGGTCGCGAGCAGCCCGGTGAGGTTGCCGATGAGCCGGCCGGACTTGCCCCGCGCCAGCTCGGCGATGTCGGGGTTCTTCTTCTGCGGCATGATCGACGAGCCGGTGGAGAACGCGTCGTGCAGGGTGACGAAGGAGAACTCCTTCGTGTTCCAGAGGATGACCTCCTCGGCGATCCGCGAGAGGTTCACCCCGATCATGGCGGTGACGAACGCGAACTCGGCGACGAAGTCGCGGGACGCGGTGCCGTCGATGGAGTTGCCCACCGAGCCGCGCTCGAAGCCGAGGTCCGCGGCGACGGCCTCCGGGTCGAGCCCCAGCGAGGACCCGGCGAGCGCGCCGGAGCCGTACGGCGAGACCGCGGTCCGCTCGTCCCACTGCCGCAGCCGCTCGGCGTCGCGGGAGAGCGACTGGACGTGCGCGAGGACGTGGTGGGCGAAGAGGACCGGCTGGGCGTGCTGGAGGTGGGTGCGGCCGGGCATGGCGGTGTCGGGGTGGGCCTCGGCGAGTCCCACCAGCGCGTCCTGGAGGTCGGCGACCAGGCCGCCGATGATCCGGGCGTGGTCCCGCAGGTACATCCGGAAGAGGGTCGCGACCTGGTCGTTGCGCGAACGGCCGGCCCGCAGCTTGCCGCCGAGGTCGGCGCCGAGCCGCTCCAGGAGGCCGCGCTCCAGCGCGGTGTGGACGTCCTCGTCGGCGATCGTGCCGGTGAACGAGCCGTCGGACACGTCCGCCAGGAGCCGGTCCAGGCCCTCGTGCATCCGGGTCAGCTCGTCGTCGGTGAGCAGACCGGCCTTGTTGAGGACGCGGGCGTGGGCGCGGGAGCCGGCGATGTCGTACGGGGCGAGGCGCCAGTCGAAGTGGACGGACGCGGAGAGCTTGGCCAGGGCCTCGGCGGGGCCGTCGGCGAAGCGGCCGCCCCAGAGCCGGACGTCACCGCTGTTGTTGCTGCTCAACTCATCGCTCCTCGGACGATCGGGCACACCGTGCAGTAGGCATAAGTATGCAGTGCACCGTATGTTTCGTCAAAGCGCGGGCGTCGCGTCCACGCACTGGAATGCGCGGCGGGGCGTCACCCGCCGCTCCGATAATCACCCCATGGGAAAGCTGTACGAACGGATCGATGCCAGACTCCGCGCCTTCATCGAGGACCAGCCGGTCTTCTTCACCGCCTCCGCCCCGCTCTCCGGTGACGGGCACGTCAACCTCTCGCCGAAGGGCCGGGCCGGGACGCTCGTCGTGATCGACGAACTGAACCTCGCCTACCTGGACTTCGGCGGCAGCCACGCCGAGACCATCGCCCACCTGCGGGAGAACGGCCGGATCACCCTGATGTGGTGCGCGTTCAGCGGACCGCCGAAGATCCTCAGGGTGCACGGCACCGGCGAGCCCGTCTTCCGCGACGACCGGCGCTGGGAGGAGCTGGTGAAGCTCTTCGGCGACGCGGACGGTCCCGCAGCTCGGGCGATCGTCCTCGTGCGGGCCGAGCGGGTCAGCGACTCCTGCGGGTTCGCGGTGCCGTTCATGGCGTACGAGGAGGAACGCACCCTGCACGCCGAGTACTTCGGCCGGAAGACGGACGAGGAGTTCGCCGCGTACTGCGAGGGCAAGGAGTACGTCGGGCAGAGCGTCGACGGCCTGCCCGCCCTGCCGCTGCCGGTGCCGCTGCGGGAGAGCTGACCCGGCGGCGTCAGCGGGCGGTCTGGGCGAGCCGGAGCAGGTGGTCGGCGAGCGCCTGGCCGCCCGCCGGGTCGCGGCTGATGAGCATCAGCGTGTCATCGCCGGCGATGGTGCCGAGGATGTCGTGCAGCTCGGCCTGGTCGATGGCCGAGGCCAGGAACTGGGCGGCGCCGGGCGGGGTGCGGACGACGACGAGGTTCGCGGACGCCTCGGCGGAGATGAGCAGTTCGCCGGAGAGCCGCTTCATCCGCTCCTCCTTCGCCGACTCCCCCAGCGGGGCCTTGGGCGTGCGGTAGCCGCCCTCGCTGGGGACGGCGTAGATCAGCTCGCCGCCGGTGTTGCGGATCTTCACCGCGCCCAACTCGTCGAGGTCCCGGGAGAGCGTCGCCTGGGTGACGCTCAGCCCGTCGTCGCTGAGCAGGCGCGCCAACTGGCTCTGCGAGCGCACCGGTTGGCGGTTGAGGATGTCCACGATCCGCCGGTGCCGGGCGGTGCGGGTCTGCGGCACGGCGGGGCCGCCGTGCTCGTACTCGTGCGCCTCGGTCATCGTCGTCGTCCCACTTCCGGTTCAGCCTTCCGCGTGTGCCTGGTCGAGCACGCCCGGCAGCGCCCGCAGCAGGGCGTCCACCTCGGCGTCGCCGATGAGGAGCGACGGCATCAGCCGTACGACATCGGGGGCCGGCGCGTTGACCAGGAAGCCGGCGTCCTGGGCCGCCTGCTGCACGCGTGCCGCGGACGGCCCGGTGAGCACGATACCCAGCAGCAGCCCGGAGCCGCGGACGTGGGACACCAGGGGGTGTCCGAGCCCCTCGACGCCCTCGCGGATCCGCTCGCCGGTCCGCTTGACGTCGTCGAGCCGCCCGTCGAGGACGGAGAGCACGGCGAGACCGGCCGCGCAGGCCACGGGGTTGCCGCCGAAGGTCGAACCGTGGTGGCCGGGGTGGAGCAGCTCGGCGGCCGCGCCGAAGGCGACGGTGGCGCCGATGGGGAGCCCGCCGCCGAGCCCCTTGGCGAGGGTGACGACGTCGGGGTCGACGCCGTCGTGCGCCTGGTGCTCGAACCAGGTGCCGCAGCGGCCGATCCCGGTCTGCACCTCGTCGAGGACGAGCAGCGTGCCGGTGGCCCGGGTGATCTCGCGGGCCGCCTGCAGGTATCCCTCCGGCGGGACGACGACGCCCAGTTCGCCCTGGATCGGCTCCAGGATGACGAACGCGGTGTCGGTGGTGACGGCGGCGCGCAGGGCCTCGACGTCGCCGTAGGGGACGTGGGTGACGTCGCCGGGGAGGGGCGTGAAGCCCTCCTGCTTCGTCAGCTGGCCGGTGAGGGCGAGCGAGCCCATGGTCCGGCCGTGGAAGCCGCCGAGGGTGGAGACCATGTGGGTCCGGCCGGTCAGCCGGCCGATCTTGAAGGCGGCCTCGTTGGCCTCCGCGCCGGAGTTGGCGAAGTAGACCCGGCCGTCGGGGCGGCCGAAGAGCTGGAGCAGCCGCTCGGCGAGGGCGACCGGCGGCTCGGCGACGAACAGGTTGGAGACGTGCCCGAGCCGGGCGACCTGCGCGGAGACGGCCTCGACGACCGCCGGGTGGGCGTGGCCGAGCGCGTTGACGGCGATGCCGCCGACGAAGTCGGTGTAGCGGCGGCCGTCGGCGTCCCAGACCTGGGTGCCCTGGCCGCGGGTCAGGGCGAGCCGCGGGGTGCCGTAGTTGTCCGTGAGCGCGTTCCGCCAGCGGCCGGTCAGTTCCTGGTTGCTCATGACTCCCCCTCGGCGTGCGGCGCGGCGGCGGGCTCCGGGTCGGGCACGACCATGGTGCCGACGCCGTCGTCCGTGAAGATCTCCAGCAGGATCGAGTGCGGGACGCGGCCGTCGATGACCCGGGCGGTGTTGACCCCGTTGCGCACCGCGTGCAGGCAGCCCTGCATCTTCGGCACCATCCCGCTGGCCAGCTCCGGCAGCAGCTTCTCCAGCTCGGTGGCGGTGAGGCGGCTGATGACGTCGTCGCTGTTCGGCCAGTCCTCGTAGAGCCCCTCGACGTCGGTGAGGACCATCAGGGTCTCGGCGCCCAGCGCCGCAGCGAGAGCCGCAGCCGCCGTATCAGCATTGACGTTGTAGACATGGCCGTCGTCCTCCGAGCGGGCGATCGAGGAGACGACGGGGATCCGGCCGTCCGCGAGCAGCGCGGCGATCGCGCCGGTGTCGATCGCGGTGATCTCGCCGACCCGGCCGATGTCGACGGCGGCCCCGTCGATCCGCGGGAAGTGCTGGGTGGCGGTGATGGTGTGGGCGTCCTCGCCGGTCAGGCCGACGGCGAGCGGGCCGTGCTGGTTGAGCAGCCCGACCAGCTCGCGCTGTACCTGCCCGGCGAGCACCATCCGGACCACGTCCATCGCCTCGGGCGTGGTGACCCGCAGGCCGGCCTTGAACTCGCTGACCAGGCCGTGCCGGTCGAGGGCCTTGTTGATCTGCGGGCCGCCGCCGTGCACCACGACGGGCTTGAGGCCGGCGTGGTGCAGGAAGACGACGTCCTGGGCGAAGGCCGCCTTCAGGTCCTCGTCGATCATGGCGTTGCCGCCGAACTTGACCACGACGGTTTTGCCCTGGTGGCGGGTCA
Organism: Streptomyces sp. NPDC060194; assembly: GCF_042728285.1. NCBI lineage: Bacteria > Bacillati > Actinomycetota > Actinomycetes > Kitasatosporales > Streptomycetaceae > Streptomyces > Streptomyces sp. NPDC060194. The sequence goes on from NZ_JBHWZH010000104.1 coordinate 4,800, forward strand.
GCCACGGCAGCGCCTCGATGAGGGTCTGCGCCTTGGGCAGCGCGGTGTGCTTGCGGGCGCTCATGACGAGTACGCGCTGTTCTCGTGGACGTAGTCGGCCGTGAGGTCGTTGGTCCAGATGGTGGCGCTCTCGTCGCCGGCGGCCAGGTCGGCGGTGATGACGATCTCGCGGAAGCGCATGTCGACCAGGTCGCGGTCCTCGCCCACTCCCCCGTTCCTGCACACCCAGACGCCGTTGATGGCGACGTTCAGCCGGTCGGGCTCGAAGGCGGCGCGGGTGGTGCCGATGGCGGAGAGCACCCGGCCCCAGTTGGGGTCCTCGCCGTGCAGGGCGCACTTGAGGAGGTTGTTGCGGGCGATGGAGCGGCCCACCTCGACGGCGTCGTCCTCGGTGGCGGCGTTCACGACGTCGATCCGGATGTCCTTGCTCGCGCCCTCGGCGTCGCCGATGAGCTGCCGGGCGAGGTCGGCGCAGACGGTCCGCACGGCCTCGGCGAACGCGGCCTCGTCGGGGGTGGTGCCGGACGCGCCGGAGGCGAGGAGCAGCACGGTGTCGTTGGTCGACATGCAGCCGTCGGAGTCGGCGCGGTCGAAGGTGGTGCGGGTCGCGGCCCGCAGCGCGCGGTCGAGGCCGGGGGCGTCGACGTCGGCGTCGGTGGTGAGCACGACGAGCATGGTGGCGAGGCCGGGGGCGAGCATGCCGGCGCCCTTGGCCATCCCGCCGACGGTCCAGCCGGGGCCCTCGTGGACGCTGGTCTTGTGGACGGTGTCGGTGGTCTTGATGGCGATGGCGGCCTTCTCGCCGCCGTGCGCGGAGAGGTCGCCGGCGGCCTTCTCGATGCCGGGCAGCAGCTTGTCCATCGGCAGGAGCACGCCGATCAGCCCGGTGGAGGCGACGGCGACCTCGCCGGCGCCGACCCCGAGGACCTCGGCGGCCTTCTCGGCGGTGGCGTGGGTGTCCTGGAAGCCCTGCGGGCCCGTGCAGGCGTTGGCGCCACCGGAGTTGAGGACGACGGCGGCCAGCTCGCCGGCCTTGAGGACCTGCTCGGACCACAGGACCGGGGCGGCCTTGACGCGGTTGGAGGTGAAGACGCCCGCGGCGGCGCGGCGGGGGCCGGTGTTGACCACGAGGGCCAGGTCCGGGTCGCCGCTGGTCTTGATCCCGGCCGCGATGCCCGCGGCCGTGAATCCCTGTGCTGCCGTGACGCTCACGGTGCCACTCCGATCGTGGGGAGTCCGATGTGCTCGGGGAGTCCGAGCGCGATGTTCATGCTCTGGATCGCGCCGCCCGCCGTGCCCTTGGCGAGGTTGTCGATCGCGCTGATCGCGATCACGCGGTGGGCGTGCGCGTCGAACGCGACCTGTACGTGCGCCGCGTTGGAGCCGTACACCGAGGCCGTCTGCGGCCACTGCCCCTCGGGCAGCAGGTGAACGAACGGCTCGTCGGCGTACGCCTTCTCGTAGGCGGTGCGGACGTCGGCGGCGGTGACGCCGGGGGCGGCCCTGGCGCTGCAGGTGGCGAGGATGCCGCGGGGCATCGGGGCGAGGGTGGGGGTGAAGGAGACGGTGACGCTCTCGCCCGCGACGGCCGAGAGGTTCTGGCTCATCTCGGGGGTGTGCCGGTGGCCGCCGCCGACGCCGTAGGGGGTCATCGAGCCCATGACCTCGCTGCCGAGGAGGTGCGGCTTGGCGGCCTTGCCGGCGCCGGAGGTGCCGGAGGCGGCCGTGATCACCGCCTCCGGTTCGGCGAGGTGGGCGGCGTAGGCGGGGAGCAGGGCGAGGGTGACGGCGGTCGGGTAGCAGCCGGGGACGGCGATGCGCTTGCTGCCCGCCAACGCCGCGCGCGCGCCCGGCAGTTCGGGCAGGCCGTACGGCCAGGTCCCGGCGTGCGGGGAGCCGTAGAACCGCTCCCAGTCGGCCGGGTCCTTCAGCCGGAAGTCCGCGCCCATGTCGACGACGAGGACCCGGTCGCCGAGCTGCTCGGCCACCGCGGCGGACTGCCCGTGCGGCAGGGCGAGGAACACCACGTCGTGACCGGCGAGCACCTCGGGGGTCGTCGGCTCCAGGATCCGGTCGGCGAGCGGCAGCAGGTGCGGCTGGAGCGCGCCGAGCCGCTGCCCGGCGTTGCTGTTGCCGGTCAGGGCGCCGATCTCGACACCCCCGTGGCCGACGAGCAGCCGCAGGGCCTCACCGCCCGCGTACCCGCTCGCTCCCGCCACTGCCACCCGCACGGTCATCCGTCACCCTCCTCGTCGATGGCACGACTATACGGGTGAGTGCATTTTTATGCAATCAGCCCGGCGTGTGCCCCGGGCCGGGCGGGCGTGGCGGGCGTGCCAAAATGGGGCGCATGACGACCAAGGCCTACTTCGACATCACCATCGACGACGAGCCCGCCGGGCGGATCGTGTTCAACCTCTTCGACGACGTCGTCCCGAAGACGGTGGAGAACTTCCGCGCGCTCGCCACCGGCGAGAAGGGCTTCGGCTACGCCGGCTCCAGCTTCCACCGGGTGATCCCCGAGTTCATGCTCCAGGGCGGCGACTTCACCCGCGGTGACGGCACCGGCGGCAAGAGCATCTACGGCGAGAAGTTCGCCGACGAGAACTTCCAGCTCAAGCACACCAAGCCCGGCCTGCTCTCGATGGCCAACGCGGGCCCGAACACCAACGGCTCGCAGTTCTTCATCACCACCATCGTGACCTCGTGGCTCGACGGCAAGCACGTCGTCTTCGGCGAGGTCGCCGACGAGGACAGCATGGCCCTCGTGAAGAAGATCGAGAGCTACGGCTCCCAGAGCGGCCGCACCAAGGCCAAGGTCACCATCTCCGAGTCCGGCGTCCTCTAGCCGCCGCTCCCCCGCGGGTCCGGACGGGCCGGCCGACGTTCCCCGTCGGCCGGCCCTTCCCGTTCTTCCGGGCGCCGCCCGAGGGCCGCGTGCACGGCGGCGGCGAGCAGGTGGAGCGCGGCGGCGGCCGTCAGGGCGACGGTCACGGACCGGTCCGCGAGCAGGCCCCCGAGCGCGGCGCCGCACCCGAACGCGGTGAGCTTGAGGCTCGCCCCGGTCGTGACGACCCGGGCCAGGAGCCCGGCGGGCGTCTCCCGGTGCCGCACGGCGAACAGCGCGGTGAGCTGCGGGCCGTCGACGAGCCCGAGCAGGATCACGGCCGCGACGAGCACGGCGGGGTGACCGGCCACCGCGGCCGTCAGGAGCGCGGCCGCGGTCAGCAGCGGGCCGTACCCGAGTACGGTGTCGGGGCGCAGCAGGGCCGGCCTCCGCGCGAGCACCGCGTTCGCGGCGAGAGCCGACAGTGCGACGGCCGGGAGCAGTACCGCCGCCCCGAGGTGGGCGCCGCCGAGTGTGCGGGCGGCGAGCAGCGGGACGGTCGCGACGAGTGCGCCCTCGCCGGCGCAGGTGAGCACACTGGTCGACGTGGCCCGCCGCAGCGGGGGGTGGCGCACGACGAGCATCACCCCGGCGGTCGGATCCGCACCCACGACCCGCCCGCCGGCGCCCCGCGCCGCCCGCAGTCCCCAGGCCACCGGCGCGGCGCACCCCACCAACGCGACCGCCGCTCCCACCGCCGCCCCGGCCCCGCCCACCGTCGCCACCACCCCCGCCAGCGCCGGACCCGCCAGCCCGGCGACGTTGTACGTCAGCGCGTCCCACGCGGACGCCCGCGCCAGCCCCTTCTCCCCGACCACCTCCGGCAGCCGAGCCGTCCAGCCACCCGCCACCGCCGGCCCGAGCAACCCCGCACCCCCCGCGACCAGCAGGCAGACGGCCGACGGCGCCCGTCCGATCGCGAGCACCAGGACCGCGAGCGCCGCCGCGTACCCGGCGAGCGCCCCCGCCAGCAGCCGCCCGGGCCGGGGCGAACGGTCGAGCAGCACCCCGACGGCCGGCCCTCCGACCGCGGCGGTGACGGTGAGCGCGCCGAGCAGCGCGGAGGCGGAGGCGGCCGACCCGGTCGCCGCGAGCCCGACGAGCAGCAGCGCCGGCCCGGACATGTCGTCGCCGGTCCTGGCGACGGCGGCGGCCGACAGGAACAGGGGCGTGCGGTAACGGCTTCTCATCTTCGCGACGTTACGAACGTGACGCCGTTCACCGCTAGATGCGTTACATTCGGCCGATGCTGCCTCGCACCGCTCCCGCGCGGACCGTCGATCTCGTCAACGCCCTGGCCGAGGACGGCGTGTCGGCGGACGTGGTCGCCGCCGTACTGCTCGCTCACGGCGAGAGCGGGCCCATCGATCTCACCGGCGAGCAGCTGGCCGAGCTGCGCGCGGCCGCGCTGCTGGTGCGGGAGGTGTTCGCCGCACCGAGCGTCGCGGAGGCGGCCGCACGCCTGAACCGCCTGCTCGCCACCCGCACCGGTCCGCTGCGGCTCACCTCCCACGACGGGTCGACGCCGTGGCACCCGCACCTGGACAGCGACGACGAGGCGCCCTGGGGCGAGTGGTTCCTCGCGTCGTCGTGTCTGGCGCTGACCGTGCTGATCTGGGACCGGCAGCGGCCGCCGGGCGGGGTGTGCGCGTCGGGCGGGTGCGGCCGGGTGTTCGTGCATGCGGGTGGGGGGCCGGTCAAGCGGTACTGCTCGCGGCGGTGTGCGACCAGGGTGCGGGTGGCCGAGCACCGGAGGGGGCGGAATTCCGGTGGGGGCCGGGGCGCGGGGGCGTAGGGTCGGGGGTATGGCAGCAGACGAGGGTGCCGTGCGGGTGGACACGTGGGTCTGGTCGGTGCGGTTGACGAAGACGCGGTCGCAGGCGGCCGCGGCGTGCCGGGCGGGGCACGTGAAGGTGAACGGGGCGCAGGTGAAGCCCGCGCAGGCGGTCAAGGCCGGGGACAGGGTGCGGGTCTTCCACGCGGGCCGGGAGCGGATCGTCGAGGTGAAGCGGCTGGTGAGGAAGCGGGTGGGACCGCCCGTCGCCGTCGAGTGCTACGTCGACCACAGCCCGCCGCCCCCGCCGCGCGAGTCCGTCGCCGCGGTGCCGGTGCGCGACCGGGGCGCCGGCCGCCCCACGAAGCGGGACCGGCGGGAGCTGGAGCGGCTGCGGGGCCTGGAGCTCGGGCTGAACGGCGGCCGACCGCGGGGCGCGCCGCCCGGGACGTAGGCTGCGACGGGGCCGCCCGACGACGCTTGCCCCGAGGAGCACCGTTTCGAGGAGGACCGCCCCGATGCACCCCGTACCCGACGCGCTGACCTGGCTGGCCGGAGGCTGGCTGGTGCAGCGGGAGGTGCGGGACCTCGCCTCGGGGGACGAGGGCGCTTTCACCGGCCGCACCGAGTTCACCGCCCGGCCCCCGGACGCCGGTCTGCTGCACCACGAGTCGGGCGCGTTCACCTGGCAGGACGCCACCCGCCCCGCAGAGCGGACCCTGCTCTACGTCCCGGGCGCGGTGCCGGGGACCATCGACGTGCGGTTCGCCGACGGCCGACCGTTCCACGACCTGGACCTGCGCACGGGCCGCCACCGTACGCACCACCCCTGCGCCGCCGACCGCTACGACGGCGAGTTCACCGTCACCGGCCCCGACGCGTTCCGGACGGTGTGGCGGGTGGGCGGCCCGGCGAAGGACCTGCTGCTCGTGACGGAGTACCGCCGCGCCTGACCGGGGGTCACCCCGTCGACGCCCGCAGCCGCCGCAGCCCCTCGGCGATCTCCCCTGCCCCCGCCACCCCCGCGTAGCTGACCCGGACGTGCCCGGCCGGCGGCTCCGCGGCGAAGTACGGGCGGCCCGCAGCGACCGCCACCCCGGCCCGCAGCGCGGCCTGGACGAACGCGGCCTCGTCGCAGCCGTCCGGCAGCCGCAGCCAGAGGTGGTAGCCGCCGGACGGGACGTGCGCGAGGGCCAGCTCGGGGAGGCCGCCTTGCAGCCCGGCCGCCATCGCGGTCCGCCGGGCCGTCAACTCATGCGCCACGGACCGCAGATAGCGGCTCCAACCGGTGGAGCCGACGAGTTCCAGGGTGGCCTCCTGCAGCGGCCGGGAGACGAAGAAGCTGTCGACGACCTGGATGGCCCGCAGCCGCTCCAGGACCGGCCCGCGGGCGGTCACGCAGCCGATCCGCAGGCTGGGCGAGGTCACCTTGGTCAGCGAGCCGACGTGGACGACGTGCCCGTCCGGGTCGTCCGCGGCGAGCGGCCGGGGCAGCGGCCCGGCGTCGTCGTGCGCGAGCCGCCGGACGTAGTCGTCCTCCACGAGGAACGCGCCCGCCGCGCGGACCACTCGCAGGACCTCGCAGCGGCGCGGCCCCGAGAGCACCGCTCCGGTCGGGTTCTGGAACAGCGGCTGGCAGACGAACAGCCGCGCCCCGGTGGCGGCGAAGGCCCGTTCCAGCAGCTCCGGGCGCACGCCGTCGGCGTCGACGGGCACCGGGACGGGCCGCAGCCCGGCGGCCCTGGCGATCGCCAACAGGCCCGGATAGGTGGGGGATTCGACCAGGACCGGCGCACCCGGCGGGGCGAGCGCGCGCAGCGCGGTGGTCAGCGCGCTCTGCCCGCCGGCGGTGACGAGGACCTCCGCCGCCGTCACCGCCCCGCCGATCCCGCGGGCGAACCACTCGCGCAACTCGGGCAGGCCGTCGGTGGGCGGCCGCCCCCACGCCCCCGGCCGCCGCCCGGCGCGGGCGAGCGCGCCGGCCAGGGCCCGCTCGGGCTGCAGACTCGCGTGCAGATAGCCGCTGTTGAACTCGATGACCCCGCTCGGCGGCGCGGCGAGCGTGCTGAGCACCCCGGACGCGTCGACCGTGCGCGGGGCGGCGTCGGTCGCCCCGTCCGCGCTGAGGGCGACCTCCTGCCAGGAGGTGTCCCCGGCGGGGGCGGCGGCCGCCCTGGGCCCGGACCGGAAGGCCCCGGCGCCCGGCCGGGTGACGACGAGTCCCTCCGCGGCGAGCTGGGCGAGGGCCCGGGAGACGGTGACCGGACTGACCCGGAAGCGCTCGACGAGCGCCCGACTCGACGGCAGCTTCCCACCCTCAGGATAGCGGTTCAGCTCCCTTCGCAGGCTTTTCGCCAACTCACCCACACTGCTACGCTCGTTCATGACAACACAGAGTAGCGCTACCCGACGTGTCCCGGTAGCAGTTCCCTCCGCTCCCCCGGCCGGGCGCGCGTCCCGCTCCGGGGTCGCCCTGGCCGCCCTGGGCGTCGTCGCGTTCTCGCTGACCTTTCCCGGCACCGCGTGGGGCCTGGAGAGCTTCGGCCCCTGGCCGCTGACCGCCGCCCGGACCTCCCTCGCGGCCCTCCTCGCGCTCGGCTGCCTGCTCGCCCTGCGGGTCCGCCCACCCGAGCGGCGCCACCGGGCCGGACTCGCGGTCGTCGCCGGCGGCGTCGTCGTCGGCTTCCCGCTGCTCACCACCCTCGCCCTGGAGACCTCGACGACCGGGCACGCCGCGGTCGTCATCGGCCTGCTGCCGCTGACGACCGCCGCCTTCTCCGCCCTGCGCACGGGCCACCGCCCGTCCCGTACGTTCTGGGCCGCCGCGCTGGCCGGGGCCGCGGTGATCGTCGTCTTCACGGTGGCGCAGAGCGGCGGCTCGCTCTCGGCGGGGGACGCCTACCTGTTCGGGGCGCTGGTGGTCTGCGCCGCCGGGTACACCGAGGGCGGGCGGCTGGCCCGGGAGATGCCGGGCTGGCAGGTGATCGGCTGGGCGCTGGTCGCCTGCCTCCCGCTGGCGCTCCCGGCGGCCGCGGCGGGCCTCGCCCTGGAGCCGGCGCGGCTCTCCGTGCACGGGGTGGTCGGCCTCGCCTGGATCGCGTTCGGCTCGCAGTTCCTCGGCCTGGTGGTCTGGTACCGGGGGATGGCGGCGATCGGGGTGGCCCGGGCCAGCCAGCTCCAACTGGCGCAGCCGCTGCTCACGCTGGTGTGGTCGGTGCTGCTCCTCGGCGAGCGCCTCTCCCCCGCCGCCCCCGCGGCCGCCGTCGCCGTCCTCGTCTGCATCGCGGTGACCCAGCGCGCCCGGACGTGACGGCGGGCGCGCGGATCCGGCGGGACCGGGACGGCGGCCCCGCCGCGGGCACGCGGCGGCGCGCACGCAGGACGGCGGCCGGGCGGGAGGAGTGCTCCCCCCGGCCGCCGGCCCCGCCTCAGCTGTAGTGGTCGGCGACCAGCTTCGACACCGCTCCGAGCGGGTCGCTCTTCATGAACTTCGCCGAGTAGAAGATGTGCCCCTTCACCTCCGGCCGGCCCGCCGCCAGCGTCAGGTGCTTCGACAGCTCCGCCGGGTCCTGCCAGGCCGCCGGCTGCCCGGCGAGGCCGACCTTGTAGACCGCCTCACCGATGTACAGGTCGGTCCCGGTGCCCGCCGCGACGTCCGCCCACCACGGGATGAGCTTGGCGTAGTCGGCGACGGCCAGGCCGATGTTCCAGTAGAGCTGCGGGGCGATGTAGTCGATCCAGTTCTCCCGCACCCACTTGCGGGTGTCGGCGTACAGGTCGTCGTAGGTCTGCACCCCCGCCTGGGTGTCGGAGCCGAGGGCCGGGTCGGTGGCCTTGTTCCGCCAGACCCCGAAGGGGCTGATGCCGAACTTGACCCCCTTGCGGGTCTCCTTGATCCCCTTCGCCATGCCCAGGATCAGCTGGTCGGTGTTGTCCCGCCGCCAGGCCGCCTTGTCCGGGAAACCGGCGCCGTGACGGGCGTAGGCATCGTTGTCATCGAACGACTGGCCGGCCACCGGGTAGGGGTAGAAGTAGTCGTCGAAGTGGACCGCGTCGAGGTCGTAGCGGTGCACCGCGTCGAGCATCGCCTTCTGCACGAACTCGCGGACCTCGGGCAGACCGGGGTTGTAGTAGAGCTTCCCGCCGTAGGGCACCACCCACTCCGGGTGCAGCCGGGCCGGGTGGTCGGCGACCAGGCGGGAGGGGTCCGCGTGCATCGCGATGCGGTACGGGTTGAACCAGCCGTGCAGCTCCAGGCCGCGCTTGTGCGCCTCCTCCACGGCCGTCCCCAGCGGGTCCCAGCCCGGGTCCTGGCCCTGGACACCGGTGAGGTACTCCGACCACGGCTCGTACGACGACGGCCAGAACGCGTCGGCCGTCGGCCGGACCTGGAGGACCACGGCGTTCAGCCTGCGCGCGACGGCCACGTCGAGCTGGGCGATCAGCTCGGCGCGCTGCTGGTCGGCGGTGAGGCCGGCCTTGCTGGGGAAGTCGATGTTGACGACCGTCGCCACCCACATACCGCGCATCTCGTGCTTCACCTTCGGCACGCGGCCCGAGCCGCCCCGGGCCCGGTCCTCGGCGGCCGCCGGGCCGCCTGAGAGAACGATTCCGGAGACCACCGCGGCCGCTCCCGCGATGAGACTCCTGCGACCGAAAGCTCCCGAATGTGTCATCTTCCACCCTCTGATCGGTGAGTGTCTGTCAACCCGGCACGACATTCATCCGTAGGCCGGAGGTAACGTCAAGGGTCGTGGCGGGCGCCGGGGACCAAATGAGTGGACCTGCCCGCAAAGATCATCTGCGAAAGGCTGGACGTGACGGACTCCCTGACCGACATCACCCGTGTCGGAGTCGTGGGCTGCGGCCAGATGGGCGCGGGCATCGCGGAGGTCTGCGCCCGCGCCGGGCTCGACGTACGGGTCGCCGAGACCACCGGCGAGGCGCTGGAGATCGGCCGGACCAGGCTGTACAACTCGCTCTCCAAGGCCGCCGAGCGCGGCAAGATCAGCGAGGAGGAGCGGGACGCGACGCTGGCCCGACTCACCTTCACCACGGACCTCGGGGAGTTCGCGGACCGCGACCTGGTCGTCGAGGCCGTCGTGGAGAACGAGCAGGTCAAGACGGAGATCTTCCAGGTCCTCGACCAGGTGATGACCCGCCCGGACGCGATCCTCGCCTCCAACACCTCCTCCATCCCGCTGGTGAAGCTGGCCGTCTCCACGAGCCGCCCGGACCACGTCATCGGGATCCACTTCTTCAACCCGGCGCCGGTGCAGCAGCTGGTCGAGCTGATCCCGGCGCTGACCACCGGCGAGGAGACGATCCGCCGCTCCGAGGAGCTGGTGCAGAAGGTCCTCGGCAAGCACGCGATCCGCGCCCAGGACCGCTCCGGATTCGTGGTCAACGCGCTGCTCATCCCCTACCTGCTCTCCGCGATCCGGATGTTCGAGTCGGGCATCGCGAGCCGCGAGGACATCGACAACGGCATGGAGATGGGCTGCGCCCACCCGATGGGGCCGCTCAAGCTCGCCGACCTGATCGGCCTGGACACCGTGCGCTCGGTCGCGGACTCGATGTACGAGGAGTACAAGGAGCCGCTGTACGCCGCTCCCCCGCTGCTCCAGCGGATGGTCGACGCGGGGCGGCTGGGCCGGAAGACGGGGTCGGGGTTCTACCCGTACGCCTGAGCCCCGCCCCCCGCTCCCGGCGTTCACACCCGGTGTGAACGCCGGACCCGCATATGCCTCGCGCACACTCTCCCGCCCGGTCGGGCGCAGGGGTTGACTGGCCCTGATGGACAGTCAGGCGACGACATCTGCCGGCAGAGGAGCGGACCGTGACCAGCGAACCGGGGCACATCCCCGTGATATCCGAAGAGCAGGCCGAGTTGCGCCGCACCCTGGACGTGGGGCTCGCCCACGTCGACGGCCGGCTGGCCCTCCACGCGCAGCGGGTGGACCAGACGGCCAAGGACGTCGCGGAGCTGAACGCCAGAGTGGTGGCACTGGAGCACAACCGCTGGCCGCTGCCGGCGATCGCGGCGCTGACCGCGGTCGGCGCACTGGCGGTCGCGATCTGGCAGGCGATCGGCCGCTAGCCGAGCGCGCCACCGGTGGGCGCGTCAGCCCAGCCGCAGGTGGTGCAGGAGGAGGAGCGCGGCCGCCATGTTGGCGGCCGGCACCTCCCCGCGGGCCACCAGGTCGGGCACGAGCTTGAGGTGAACCCACTCCCGCCGGTCGGACTCGAAGTCGTCCGCCGGGTGGCCGGTCCAGCGGGCGGAGTCCGACCAGTAGATGTGGTGGCGGGCGTCGGTGAGCCCGTTCGCCGGCTCGACGGTCATCAGGTGCTGCAGCGGGCCGGGCCGCCAGCCGGTCTCCTCCTCCATCTCCCGGGCCGCGGCCGCCTCGATCTCCTCACCGTCCTCGACGACGCCGGCCGCCAGCTCCCAGCCCCAGCTGTCGGTGATGAACCGGTGCCGCCACAGCAGCAGCACCTCGTTGGCCTCGTTGACGGCCGTGGCCACGGCGACGGGGCGCAGCCGGATGAGGAAGTGGTCCAGGTGGCTGCCGTCGGGGAGCTCGACGTCCGCCAGGTTCACCTGGAACCACCGGTTCCCGTACACACTCTGTTCGTTGAGTTTTGTCCACTGCACGTTTCTGCCACCTTCCGATCGGTTGATGGCAACATGGCAGCAGGAATCGGGCTCAGAGCGGTACGCGCAGCGCCCCGTCGATGACTTCGGCCGCCTCTGCGGTACCGGCCGTTCCGCTCCGCACCAGGTGTTCGCGGACCGCGCGCAGGCGGTCGCGGAGCCGCTGCGACTCCATCCCGCGCGCCTGCTCGGCCATCCGGGTCGCGGTGACGACGGCCCGGTCGGGCTCGCCGGAGCGCAGTTCGACGTGGCTGAGCATGGCGAGCCGGTGCACGCGCCCCCGGTCGTGCGCCGGGGTGTCGACGGCGGCGGTGGCGTGCTCCCGCGCGGCCGGCAGGTCGCCCAGGCTCAGCAACGCCTCCGCCACCTGCACGTTGACCAGACCCGGCTGGACGTAGCCGGTCTCGTCCGGCTCGCCGGAGCGCGCGATGCGGCCCGCCGCCCGTTCCGCCCGCCGGATGCAGTCCAGCGCGGTCGTCGCGTCGCCGAGCCGGGCGTACGCCTTCGCCTGCATCGCGTAGAGGTCGGCGGCGAGGGCGTCGGTGATGCCGTGGCCGGCGGCGCGCAGCGCGGCCTCGGCGAAGGCCACGGCCTGCCGGTACTCGCGCAGGTGGAGCGCCTGGTTGACGAGCAGGGCGATGACGTAGGCGCCGAGGCCGCGGTCCCCGCTGGCCTTGGCGAGCCGTAACGCCTGGTGGAAGTAGCGCTGGGCGAGGCCGTGGGCGTTCGAGTCGTAGGCGCAGATGCCGGCGATGGAGACCAGTCCGCCGGTGGCGCGGTGCAGTTGGCGGCCGGTCTCGTCGGTGTAGGCGCCGCGGAGCAGCGGGGCGGTCTCGGCGTTGAGGAAGCCGACGATGCGGGTGCGGGTCGCCATGCCGCCGGCGCGGCGGTACATCTGCTCGTAGTGGGCCCGGGCCGAGCGCAGCATGTCGATGTCCGCGCGGGTGACCCGGGTGCGGCCGCCGCGCGAGACGTCTCCGTCCTCCGGCGGGTTCTCCCACTCCCAGACCGGCATCACCGCGGGGGTGCCGGTGACGGCGGGGGCGTCGATGACGTGCGGGCGCTGCTGCTCGTCGGAGCGCCAGAGCGCGGTCGCCCGCTCGACGAAGCCGGACAGCGGCGATCCGGCCGCCAGGGCCGCCGACTCGCCGCCCTGCCCGGGCAGGCCAAGGCCGATGTCGTCGAGGGTGACCGGGCGGTGCAGCCGGGCGGAGAACACCTCGCACAGCAGGTCGGGGACCTGGCCGCGCGGCCGCTGCCCCTTGAGCCAGCGGGAGACGGCGGTGTGCTCGTAGCGGAGCAGGAGGCCGCGGGCCGCGCCGGCGCGGTTGACGCGGGCGGCGAGCCCCGCGCGGGAGATGCCCGCCTCGTCGAGGATGGCGTCCAGAAGGGTGTTGGGCTGCATCGTTGCCCTCCGTCAGAGCGATGGAGCACAGAGTAGTCCCGAAACCCGAACGCACGGGGTGTGAACGGAACACCCGAGGCTCCGCGCCGCGCGCCTTCCGCGGCCGGGCGCGGACCGGTTGACTGGAACGCCTCCCGGGAGCCCACCCGCCCCCGGCGAGGCGACCGGGCCGTCGGCTCCCCCTCGTACAGTGCGACGGCCCGGTCCCCCGTCCGCCCCGCCGTGCCCGGCACTCCCTCGGCGGGGCGGGCACAGCGCTGGTGCAGGCCTTCCGCACACGCGCGAGGGGCGGACCCTTGCGGGCCCGCCCCTCGTCCATGCCGTACCGCGGCGGATCAGGCTCCGCGCAGCACCGCCCCGGTCCGCTCGTGGGCCGTGGCGACCGCGGCGTCGCGGGCCGCGGAGGCCTCCTCGGCCTTCAGCGTCCGGTCGGCCGCGCGGAAGCGCAGCGCGTACGCCAGCGACTTCCTGTCCGCGCCGAGCTGCTCGCTCGTGAAGACGTCGAACAGCCGCAGCGACTCCAGGAGTTCACCCGCGCCCTCGCGCAGCGCGCTCTCGACGTCGGCCGCCGGGACGGAGGCGTCGACGACGAGCGCCACGTCCTGGGTGGCGACCGGGAAGGTCGAGATGCGCGGGGCGACCACCACGCCGGCGCCCGCCTTCTCCAGGAGGCCGAGGTCGGCCTCCATGGCGCTGGTGCGCTCCGGCAGGCCGAACGCCTTGATCACCCGCGGGTGCAGCTCGCCGGCGTGCCCGACGAGCGTCTCCTCGCCGTCGATCACCGCGTACAGCGCGGCGCAGCGGCCCGGGTGCCACGGCTCGTGCCGGTCGGCCCGGACGGTCAGCTCGACACCGGCCTCGCGGGCGACCGTGCGGGCCGCCTCGACGGCGTCCGCCCAGTCGGCGCGGCGGCCCCGGCCCCACCAGCCGGCCTGCTCGCGCGCCCCGGCGAGCACGACGGCGACCCGGCGCGGCTGGTCCGGCAGTGCCGCGTCGAGGCCGGCGAGCTGCTCGTCGCTCGGCCGCCGGTCGACGGGCAGCCGCACGGGGGCGGTCTCCTGGCCGGTCGGCCGGAAGACCAGGCCGGTCTCGAAGAGCGCCAGGTCGTGGCTGCCGCGTCCGTCGTTGCGCCGCAGCGCGGCGAGGAGGCCCGGCAGCAGCGTGGTGCGCAGCGCGGGCTCCTGGTCGGAGAGCGGGTTGGCGAGCCGGACGGCCTTCCGGCGGGCGTCGTCGGCGGGCAGCCCGAGCTGGTCGAAGACCTGCTCGGAGAGGAACGGGTAGTTCAGCGCCTCGACGTACCCCGCGCCCGCGAGGGCCCGGCCGAACCGGCGGCGCAGCCGCTGGGAGGCGGTGAGTCCGCGCCCGGGCGGCGGGGTCGGCAGCGTGGAGGGGAGGTTCTCGTAGCCCTCCAGCCGGATGACCTCCTCGGCGAGGTCGTTGGGGTCGGTCAGGTCGGGCCGCCAGGACGGCACGGTGACCGTCAGGCCGTCCTGCCCGTAGACGTCGCAGCCGACCTGCTGGAGGCGCCGGACGACGGTCTCCCGCCCGTAGGCGACGCCCGCGACCCGGTCGGGGTGGTCGGCCGGGATGACGATGCTGTGCGGGGCGGCGGGTGCGCTGATCTCGGTGACGCCGGTACCGGCCGTGCCGCCGGCGAGCAGCACGAGCAGGTCGACGGTCCGCTGGGCGGCCGCTGAGGTCGCCTGCGGGTCGACGCCGCGCTCGAAGCGCCGGGACGCCTCGGAGGAGAGCTTGTGGCGCCGGGCGGTGCGGGCGATGGAGACCGGGTCGAAGTGCGCGGCCTCGACGACGATGTCGGTGGTGCCGGTGGACGCGCCGGTCTCCTCGTCCCGGGTCGGGGCGGCGATCTCGGTGTTCGCCCCGCCCATGACGCCGGCCAGGCCGATCGGCCCGCTGTCGTCGGTGATGACGAGGTCCTCGGCGTCCAGGACGCGTTCGGCCCCGTCGAGCGTGGTGATCTTCTCGCCGGGCGTGGCGCGGCGGACGCCGATGGTGCCCTCGACCAGGGAGCTGTCGTAGGCGTGCAGTGGCTGGCCGAGCTCCAGCATCACGTAGTTGGTGATGTCGACGGCGAGCGAGATGGGCCGCATGCCGGCCTTCTGCAGCCGGCGCTTGAGCCAGATCGGGCTGGCCGCCTCCGGGTTCACGCCGGTGACGGTCCGCGCGGTGAAGCGGTCGCAGCCGGCCCGGTCGGCGATCTCGACCGGGTAGCCGGCGCCGTCGGGCACGGGCACGTCGATGAGCGCCGGGTCGCGCAGCGGCAGGCCGTAGGCGGTGGCGGTCTCGCGGGCGACGCCGCGCATCGAGAGGCAGTAGCCGCGGTCGGGGGTGACGGCGATGTCGAGGACCTCGTCGACGAGTTCCAGGAGCTCGATCGCGTCGGTGCCGGCCTCGTGCTCCGGCGGGAGCACGATGATGCCGCCGCTGCCGTCGTCGCCCATGCCCAGCTCGTCGCCGGAGCAGATCATGCCGTGCGAGGTCCGGCCGTACGTCTTGCGCGCGGCGATCGCGAAGTCGCCGGGCAGCACCGCGCCGGGCAGGACCACGACGACCTTGTCGCCGACGGCGAAGTTGCGGGCGCCGCAGACGACCTCCTGCGGCTCGCCGGTGCCGTTGGCCTGACCGACGTCGAGCGTGCAGAAGCGGATGGGCTTCTTGAACCCGGTGAGCTCCTCGATGGTGAGGACCTCGCCGACGACGAGCGGGCCCTTGAGGCCCGCGCCGAGCTGCTCGACGGCCTCGACCTCCAGGCCGGCGGAGACCAGCCGGGCCTGGACGTCGCGGCCGGTCTCGGTGGCGGGGAGGTCGACGTACTCCCGCAGCCAGGAAAGCGGGACCCGCATCAGATCTCCATCCCGAACGGCCGGGTGAAACGGATGTCAGCCTCGACCATGTCTCTCATGTCTTCGACGTTGTGGCGGAACATCAGCATGCGCTCGATACCGAAGCCGAACGCGAAGCCGCTGTACTTCTCGGGGTCGACGCCGCAGGCGGTGAGCACCTTCGGGTTGACCATGCCGCAGCCGCCCAGCTCGATCCAGCCCTCGGAGGAGCAGGTGCGGCAGGGGCGGTCGGCGTTGCCGACGGACTCGCCGCGGCAGACGTAGCAGACCATGTCCATCTCGGCGGACGGCTCGGTGAACGGGAAGAAGTTCGGCCGCAGCCGGGTCTTCATGCCCGCCCCGAACAGCGCCTGCACCATGTGGTCGAGGGTGCCCTTGAGGTCGGCCATGGTCAGGCCCTCGTCGATGGCGATCAGCTCGACCTGGTTGAAGACCGGGGTGTGCGTGGCGTCGAGCTCGTCGGAGCGGTAGACCCGCCCGGGGCAGACGACGTACAGCGGCGGCTCGCGGTCGAGCATGGAGCGGATCTGCACGGGCGAGGTGTGGGTGCGCAGGACCAGACCCGCCTCGTCGGAGGACCCCTCTCCGGTGGCGCCCTCGACGAAGAAGGTGTCCTGCATGCCGCGCGCGGGGTGGTCGGGCCCGATGTTCAGGGCGTCGAAGTTGAACCACTCCGTCTCGATCTCGGGGCCCTCGGCGACCTCGTAGCCCATGGAGACGAAGACGTCCTCGATGCGCTCGGAGAGCGTGGTGAGGGGGTGGCGGGCGCCGGCGGGGACGCGGTCGTACGGCAGCGTGACGTCCACCGCCTCCTCGACGAGGACGCGCTCGTCGCGCTCGGCCTCCAGGACGGCCTGGCGGGCGGCGAGGGCCTTGTTCACCGCGCCGCGGGCCATGCCCACGAGCTTCCCCGCGGCGGCCTTGGCCTGGGGCGGCAGGGCGCCGATCTCGCGGTTGGCGAGCGACAGCGGCGAGGTGCCCCCGGCGTGCGCGCTCTTCGCCTGGGCGAGCGTTTCGAGGTCGCCGGCGGCGGCGAAGGCGGCGAGCGCCTCGTCCCGCATGCGCTCGATCTCTTCCGGTTTCAGTGCCTCGACCTCGACTGGGTCGTACGACTTGTTCGGTGCCGACATCTCTTCCCGTGCTTCCGGTTGGCTGGCTGAGGGCGACCCGCGGGGGCCGCGAACGTGCCTGGTGCGACCGGCACGGGGTGGGCGAACGCGCCCACCC
>NZ_JBHWZH010000105.1:0-20981 GCF_042728285.1 Streptomyces sp. NPDC060194
CGCCGGGGTCCTGCAGGGTGCCGGCCGGGCGATCCCGGCCGACCGCGCGGATCAGTGGATGATGCCGGTCCGCAGCGCCACCGCGACCATGCCGGCCCGGTCGCCGGTGCCGAGCTTGCGCGCGATCCGGGCCAGGTGGCTCTTCACGGTCAGCGCGGACAGGCCCATCGAGACGCCGATGGCCTTGTTGGACTGGCCTTCGGCGACCAGTCTGAGCACCTCGACCTCACGGCCGGAGAGCTCCCGGTAGCCGCCGCCGGGGTGCCCGGGGTGGCCCTGCGCACCGGGCGCGCCCGGCGGACGGCGGTGCATACGGGCCCCGACGGCGCCGATGGGGGCGGCGCCGGGACGGCCGGGGAGGCCGATGTTCGTGCGGGTGCCGGTGACGACGTAGCCCTTCACCCCGCCCGCGAGGGCGTTGCGCACGGCGCCGATGTCGTCGGCCGCGGACAGGGCCAGGCCGTTCGGCCAGCCCGCCGCCCGGGTCTCGGACAGGAGCGTCAGGCCGGAGCCGTCGGGCAGGTGCACGTCGGCGACGCAGATGTCGCGCGGGTTGCCCACGCGGGGGCGGGCCTCCGCGATGGAGGACGCCTCGATGACGTCCCGGACGCCGAGCGCCCACAGGTGGCGGGTCACGGTGGAGCGGACACGGGGGTCGGCCACGACGACCATGGCGGTCGGCTTGTTCGGGCGGTAGGCGACCAGGCTTGCGGGCTGCTCGAGAAGAACGGACACCAGGCCTCCGGGGAGTGCGGGGACGGGGCCGGCTGAGGGGGAGTGAGCCGGGGGAGCCGTACGGACAAGGTCACTGAGGTCTTCGGCAGCAAGCTCGCCCGGCTTTAGGGAATGATCACGATTTGGTGAGTAACAATTCCGGCAAATAGGACGCACTGTCGATCGTTCGAGTGGTGCTCGGCCCGTACGGGGTGCAGGGTGCCGCCCGTCCGGTAGGGGGCGCGTCCGGGGCCGCCCGCGTCAGGAGGACCGCGGTCCCCGCCGCTGCGGCAGCGTCACCACCGAGGTCGGCCCGGCCGGTCCCGGCCCCGGCACCGCCCCCGGCGGCAGCCCGGCGACCTGGCCCAGCAGGTCGCACCAGGCCGCCAGGTGCGCCGCCGCGTCCGGCACCCCGCCGAGCCCCTCCCGCGGCGTCCACGACGCGCGGATCTCGATCTGCGAGGCGGAGGGCCGCTCGGAGAGACCGCCGAAGTAGTACGACCCGGCCCGGGTGACCGTCCCGCTCGCCTCGCCGTACGCCAGGCCGCGCGCCTCGAAGGCGCCCGTCAGCCACGACCAGCACACCTCCGGCAGCAGCGGGTCCGCCGCCATCTCCGGCTCCAGCTCCGCCCGCACCAGCGTGACCAGCCGGAACGTCCCCTTCCAGGCGTCGTGCCCCGTGGGGTCGTGCAGCAGGATCAGCCGACCGTCGGCGAGGTCCTGGCCGTCGTCCACGACCACCGCCTCCAGGGCGTGCGCGTACGGCGCGAGCTTGCGCGGGGGGCGGACCGTCTCGATCTCGACCTCCGGCCGCAGCCGCGCCGTACGCAGCGCCTCGACCGCCTTCCGGAACGGCAGCGGTGCCTGGTCCCCCTCCGTGCGCTCCGTACCGTCCGCGTCGTCAGCCATGCGTCCCTGAGCAGCCATGCGGGGAAGAGTAGGCCGAAGCGGGGCCCCGCGCGGGGAGGGACACAGCCCGCGAGCGGCGGGCGGCCGCCGGAGGGCGGGCCGTCCGGCCGGGGCGGGCGTGGGAGACTTCCCTGCGTGAGTGCCACTGACCGCCCCTCGGGCGCCCCGCAGAGCAAGACGTACGACTCCGCCTTCCTGAGGGCGTGCCGCCGCGAGGCCGTGCCCCACACCCCGGTGTGGTTCATGCGGCAGGCCGGGCGCTCCCTGCCGGAGTACCTGAAGGTCCGCGAGGGCGTCCCCATGCTCGAGTCGTGCATGCGGCCCGAGCTGGTCACCGAGATCACCCTGCAGCCCGTCCGCCGCCACCGGGTGGACGCCGCGATCTACTTCAGCGACATCGTCGTGCCCCTCAAGGCCATCGGCCTCGACCTCGACATCAAGCCGGGCGTCGGCCCCGTCGTCGCCGAGCCGATCCGCACCCGGGGCGACCTGGAGCGGCTGCGCGACCTGACCCCCGAGGACGTCTGGTACGTCACCGAGGCGATCGGCATGCTCACCGAGGAACTGGGGTCCACCCCGCTGATCGGTTTCGCGGGTGCGCCGTTCACCCTCGCGAGCTACCTCGTGGAGGGCGGTCCGTCCCGCAACCACGAGCACACCAAGGCGATGATGTACGGCGACCCGCAGCTGTGGGCCGACCTCCTCGACCGGCTCGCGGGCATCACCTCGACGTTCCTGAAGGTGCAGATCGAGGCCGGCGCGTCCGCCGTCCAGCTCTTCGACTCCTGGGTCGGGGCGCTCGCCCCGGCCGACTACCGCGCCTCGGTGCTGCCCGCCTCGGCGAAGGTCTTCGACGCGGTCGCCTCCTACGGCGTCCCGCGCATCCACTTCGGAGTCGGCACCGGTGAGCTGCTCGGCCTGATGGGCGAGGCCGGCGCGGACGTCGTCGGCGTCGACTGGCGGGTGCCGCTCGACGAGGCCGCGCGCCGGGTCGGCCCCGGAAAGGCGCTGCAGGGCAACCTCGACCCGGCCGTCCTCTTCGCGCCCACCGAGGCCGTCGAGGCGAAGACCCGCGAGGTGCTCGACGCGGCCTCGGGCCTGGAGGGCCACGTCTTCAACCTCGGCCACGGCGTCCTGCCGAACATGGACCCCGACGCGCTCACCCGCCTCGTCGAGTACGTCCACACGCAGACGGCCCGCTGAGACGGGCGTGCGTCGGCCGCCGGGGGAGGGCGTCCCCCCGCGGCCGCGTCAGCTCTCCGCGCGCAGGGCCGCGACCGTCTTGCGGGCGGCGACCAGGACCGGGTCCCAGACCGGCGAGAACGGCGGTGCGTACCCCAGGTCGAGCGCGGTCATCTGCTCGACCGTCATCCGCGCGGTGAGCGCCACCGCCGCGACGTCCACGCGCTTGGCCGCGCCCTCACGGCCGACGATCTGGGTGCCGAGCAGCCGCCCGGTACGGCGCTCGGCGATCATCTTGACCGTCATCGGCTGCGCGCCCGGGTAGTAGCCCGCGCGGCTCGTCGACTCGATCGTGGCCGTGACGTAACTCAGCCCGACGGCGTCGGCGTCCTTCTCGCGCAGGCCGGTGCGGGCGATCTCCAGGTCGCAGACCTGGCTCACCGCGGTGCCGACCACCCCGGGGAAGGTGGCGTAGCCGCCGCCGACGTTCGCGCCGATGACCTGGCCGTGCTTGTTCGCGTGGGTGCCGAGCGCGATGTGCCGGTGGACGCCGGCGACCAGGTCGAGGACCTCCACGCAGTCGCCGCCCGCCCAGATGTCGTCGTGCCCGCGGACCCGCATCGCGAGGTCGGTCCGCAGGCCGCCGGCCGCACCGAGGGGCAGCCCGGCGTCCCGGGCCAGCGTGGTCTCGGGGGCCACCCCGATGCCGAGCACCACCACGTCCGCCGGGTACTCGGCGTCCTCGGTGACCACCGCGCACGCCCGGCCGTCGTCCCCCGTGCGGATCGCGGTGACCTCCGCGCGGCGGACGGTCTCGATGCCCATGCCGGACATCGCCTCGTGCACCAGCCGGCCCATGTCCGGGTCGAGCGTGGACATCGGCTCCTCGGCACGGTTGAGGACCGTCACCTCGTAGCCCCGGCGGATCATCGCCTCGGCCATCTCGACGCCGATGTACCCGGCGCCGACCACCACCGCCCGGCGGCCCTCGGACTTCTCCAGGCGCTCCAGCGTGTCCAGGAGCGCCTGCCCGTCGCCCAGGGTCTGCACGCCGTGCACCCCCGGCGCGTCGATCCCCGGCAGGTCGGGCCGCAGGGGGCGGGCGCCGGTCGCCAGCACGAGCTTGTCGTACGGCGTCCACCCCTCCTCGCCCGTCACCAGGTTCCGCGCCCGCACGCGCCGCCCCTCGACGTCCAGCTCCACGACCTCGGTGCGGGTGCGCAGGTCGATCCCCCGCTCCCGGTGCTCCTGCGGCGTCCGCGCGATCAGCTCCTCCCGCGAACCGACCGCGCCCCCGACCCAGTACGGGATCCCGCACGCGGAGTACGAGCTGAACTCCCCCCGCTCGAACGCGACGATCTCCAGCTCGTCCGGCCCCCGCTGCCTCCGCGCCTGGGACGCGGCCGACATCCCGGCCGCGTCACCGCCCACCACGACGAGACGTTCCCTGCGCTGCTGAGTCATGGGCCCAGGCTAGGCCCGCCTCCGGTCAGTCGTCGGTCCGGGACGGGTGCTCGGGCAGGGTGGACGCCTGCGGGGCGGGGTCCGCGGCCGGCGCCGCGGGGGTGCGGCGACGCGAACGGATCGCGCGCCAGGCGAGGTAGGCGAGGGCCGCGACCAGCAGGAAGGGCGCGGCCGCAGCGAGGGCGAGCAGGAGCCAGGTGACGATCGCGACCAGCACGTTCCAGCCGCCCTTGAGCGCGTCGAGGAGGCCCGGGTCGTCCTCGGGCTCCAACTTCTCGCCCTTCGCCGGCTGCTCCACGTTCAGCGTGATCGTCGACATCGTGGTGCGGTCCTTCAGCGACGCCTGCCGGGAGAGCAGCGCCTCCAGCTCCGCCTGACGCGAGCTCAGCTCGCCCTCCAGGACGACCACGTCGCTGAGCTTCGTCGCCTTGTCCATCAGCTCCCGCACGCGGATCACGCTCGCCCGCTGGGACCTGACCCGGCTCTCGACGTCGACGACCTGCTCGGTGACGTCCTTCGCCTTCACGTCGCGCGACGTCGTCCTCCCCGCCCCCTCCAGCTCTTCGAGGACGTCGGCGAACTCCGGCTGCGGGACGCGCACGACGACCCGCGCCTCGACCCCGTCCTTCGGGTCGCCGGACCCGTTGACGCTCTCGCTCGTGACGCAGCCGCCCGCCGTCCCGGCGACGGTGCGGATCTCCGCCAGCGCCTTGTCC
Source organism: Streptomyces sp. NPDC060194 (assembly GCF_042728285.1). Taxonomy (NCBI): domain Bacteria; kingdom Bacillati; phylum Actinomycetota; class Actinomycetes; order Kitasatosporales; family Streptomycetaceae; genus Streptomyces; species Streptomyces sp. NPDC060194. The sequence continues at coordinate 4,986 of NZ_JBHWZH010000105.1, forward strand.
GCGCTCTTGACGCGGATGCTCAGCTCCGCCGTCCGGATGATGTGCGTGGCGGGCAGCTTGACCTGCTGCGACGGCGCGCCCGCGGACTGCTCGGCGCGCGCGGCCTCGGGCGCCACCGCCTTCGCGTCGCGGTCCGCCGCCTTCGCCCCGTCGCCCGCGCTGTCCTTGAGACTGCCCGCGTCCCCGCCCCCCGTGCAGCCCGTCAGCGCCAGCGCGCCCGCCAGGAACAGCGCCGCCAGCGCCCGCCTCGGCGCGCCCGCGCGTCGAACGGTTTGTGTGCGGTTCGTGCCCATCGATGACCCCCCAGGTTCACAACGATCTCCGTATCGCCCCTCAGACGCGCGTCCCACCGCCCCGCGTTGCCACGGACCGGTCCCGAACAGGTCACGGTCAGGACTCGGCCCCGGCGCTTCGACCTGCGCACCGTCTGAGAAGCTGGGGGCATGCGGATCGTTGTTGTCGGAGGCGGGATCGCGGGCCTGGCGGCCGCCCACCGACTGGTCGGGACCGGCGCCGAGGTGACCGTCCTGGAGGCCTCGTCGCGGGTCGGCGGCAAGCTGTACGCGGGCGAGCTGGCCGGCCTCAGGGTCGACTTCGGGGCCGAGTCGATGCTCGCCCGCCGCCCCGAGGCCGTCGACCTCGCCCGCGCGGTCGGGCTCGGGGACGCGCTCCAGCCGCCCGCCACGGCCGCCGCCCGGCTGTGGAACCGCGGCGAGCTGGTCCCGCTGCCCAAGGGCCACGTCATGGGCGTCCCCGGCGACCCGGACGCCCTGGCGGGAGTGCTCTCCGCGGACGGTCTGCGCCGCCTCGCCCAGGAGACCGGCCGGCCGGCCACCCCGCTCGGCGACGACATCGCGCTGGGGGAGTACGTGGCCGACCGGATGGGCCGCGAGGTCGTCGACCGGCTCGTCGAGCCGCTCCTCGGCGGGGTCTACGCCGGCGACGTCTACCGGACCTCGATGCGCGCCTCCGTCCCCGCCCTCTTCGACGCCGCCCGCACCCACCCGAGCCTCACCGAGGCCGTCCGCGCGCTCCAGGACCGCGCGCCCGCGGCGACGGGTCCGGTCTTCATGGGCATCGACGGCGGCATCGGCACCCTGCCCCCCGCCGTCGCCGCCTCCTTCGTCGCCCGTGGCGGCGAACTGCACCTCGACCGCCCCGTCCACGCGCTGCGCCGGGCCGGCGACGGCTGGCGGCTGCGGACCGACGACGGGTGGCTGGAGGCCGACGCCGTCGTCCTCGCCGTCCCCGCCTGGGCCGCCTCCGCGCTCCTCGACGAGACCGCCCCGGCCGCCGCGGCCGAGCTCGCCGCGATCGAGTACGCGTCGATGTCCCTGGTCACGCTGGCCTTCCGGCGGACCGACGCGGCCGTCCTGCCGGAGGGCTCCGGCTTCCTCGTGCCGCCCGTCGACGGGCACACCGTCAAGGCGGCCACCTTCTCCAGCCAGAAGTGGGCCTGGTCCGACACCGACCCCGAGCTGGTCGTGCTGCGCACCTCCATGGGCCGCTACGGCGAGGACGCCCACCTCGGCCGGGAGGACGCCGAGCTGGTCGAGCTCGCCCGCCACGACCTCAAGGCCGCCACCGGCCTCTCCGCGGCCCCGGTCGCCACCGACGTCACGCGCTGGATCGGCGGGCTGCCCCAGTACCCCGTCGGCCACCTCGACCGGGTGGCCCGCGTCCGCTCGCTCCTCGCCCCCCTGCCCGGACTCGCCCTGTGCGGGGCGGCCTACGACGGCGTGGGCATCCCCGCGTGCATCGCGAGCGGCCACCGGGCCGCCGACGCGCTCCCGACCGGGCCTGGGAGAATGGCGTCATGACCACCGCACCCGCTGAGAAGACCCCGAACGCCGGCAAGAGGGCCAAGGACCTCAACGACACCATCAGGTACACCCTGTGGTCCGTCTTCAAGCTGCGCGACGTGCTCCCCGACGACCGCGCCGGCTACGCCGACGAGGTGCAGGAGCTGTTCGACCGGCTCGCCGAGAAGGACATCACCGTCCGGGGCACCTACGACGTCTCCGGCCTGCGCGCCGACGCCGACGTCATGATCTGGTGGCACGCCGAGACCGCCGACGAGCTCCAGACCGCGTACAACCTCTTCCGCCGCACCCGGCTCGGCCGCCGCCTCGACCCGGTGTGGTCGAACATGGCGCTGCACCGCCCCGCCGAGTTCAACAAGTCGCACATCCCGGCCTTCCTGGCCGACGAGACCCCGCGCGACTACGTCAGCGTGTACCCCTTCGTGCGCTCCTACGACTGGTACCTGCTGCCCGACGAGGACCGCCGCCGGATGCTCGCCGACCACGGCAGGATGGCCCGCGGCTTCCCGGACGTGCGCGCCAACACCGTCGCCTCGTTCTCGCTCGGCGACTACGAGTGGCTGCTGGCGTTCGAGGCCGACGAGCTGTACCGGATCGTCGACCTCATGCGCCACCTGCGGGCGTCCGAGGCGCGGATGCACGTCCGCGAGGAGGTCCCCTTCTACACCGGCCGCCGCAAGAGCGTCGCGGACCTGGTGGACGGGCTGGCCTGACGCACGCGCCCGGGGCCGCGGTTCCCGAAGGCCCTCAGTGGACCTTCGGGGCCGCGGCCAGTGCCGTGCGCAGGGCCGGGTCGCCCGCCGCGGCGACGCCGCGCAGGGCTATCGCGCCGAGGTCGTCCCGGGCGGTGAAGTCCTCCAAAAGCCGCTCACCGAGCGGGGTCGCCCAGCGGGTGTAGGGGAACATCTCGAACCGGGCCGTGCCCAGGGCGAAGAGCCCGGCGAAGAACGGCAGCGCGACCCAGCCGAGCAGCAGCGGAGCCTGCTCCGGGTCGTGGACCAGCAGTTCGACCGCGAGACCGAGCAGGAACGTCCCGGCCAGGGCCCGGCGCAGCGAGCGGACCGCCCCGAACGCGCCCGCCCGGCCGTGGGACGGCAGGGCGAGCCCCTCGGCGAGCAGCCGGTCGGCCAGCGCGGCGACCGCGGGGGAGGCCGCGGTGAGCGAGCGGACGACGGGGGTGTGCGCCTGGCCCCCGGCGCCGACCGCGGTGAGCGCGGCGCGCGCCACGTCGTCGTCCGCGGGGTCCTCGGGGACGACGACCGTCGCCCAGCCGGTGTGGGCGAGCAGCAGCCGGCCCCGGCCGGCCAGCGACGCCAGCGCCAGGTCGGCGACCCGGTGCGGCCCGCCGGACAGGTACGCGGCCTCGGGCAGGGTCAGCGCCCGCCCCCGTACGGCCTCCTCCGGCACCGACCGCGAGGCCGCGACCGCCGCCGCGCACAGCCGGAAGCAGGCGGACGCGGTGGCGATCCAGGCGAGCGCGAGCGGGAGCGACCAGAGCCAGAGCATGGCGGAGTTCTATGTGAAGAACCGGTGATCACACCATGGGTGTCTCGGGATGCGGACGCCGGTGAAGGCCGTCAGCCGGAGCTCCCGCAGCTGCTGCCGCCGCCCGAAGACCCGCCTCCGCAGGACGATCCGCCCGACGAGCCCCCGCACGAGCTGCTCCCCGAGCTCCCGCACGAGCTGCCCCCCGAGCCCCCGCACGAGCCCCCGGACGAGCCGCAGCTCGATCCGCCGCAGCTCCCGCCGCCCGAGCCGTGACCGCTGCCGCCCCCGCACCAGAGGACCGGGGTGGCGAAGTACGCCGATCCGCTGTCGCTCGTCGCGTGGGCGTGCGAGCGGGCTCCGGCGTCCGTTCGGGACCGGCTCGCGGCGAAGAACCGGTCCCGCAGCGCGTGGTCGCGCAACTGGCGCGGGCCGCCCGTCGCGACGAGGTGCGCGGCGTCCGAGCGGTGGCCGTTCGCCAGCCAGTACCGCTGGAGCGCCTTCCTGCCGGTCGCCGTGATCCGACGGCCGGCGGCGGCCGCAGCGATCGCCCCGACGAGCGTGCCGACGACGACGCCGGGGAACATCACGAGCGGCAGCGGCAGGCCGTCGAGCGGGTCCTCGAAGAAGACCAGGACGATCGAGGCGGGGAAGGCGAGGAAGCTCACCACGGCCTGCGCGCCGCCCCACTTCGCGTACCGGCCGAGCGCGCCCGGCGGCAGCAGGAAGCCGCGCGCGGCGAGGTCGTCGCCCACCGCCTGGACGGCCGGCGAACGCATCGTCCCGACCCTGACCCAGTGCAGCGCGCCGCTCGGGGCCGCGGCCTGCGCGTCGAACACGGCCTGCTCGACCGGCGTCCGCGCCTCCGCGCGGTACACGGAGACGATGCCGGGGTCGCCGACCGCGAGCAGGCCGTCCTCGGCCAGCGTCGAGATCGCCGTGTCGGCGAGCCGCCCGGGGCCGCCGGACAGGAACGCCGCCCCGTAGGTGTCGGTCGCCTCGCCGGAGTACCGGCGGCGGGCGGCCCGCCGCGCCCGGACCAGGCCGGCGACCAGGGCGGCCGACGAGACGCCGACCACCAGGTAGAACACGAGAGCCACGGTGTTCACGTCGTCACCCCTTGCCGTATCGGAACGCGGTCAGGGCGCGTGCCACGACCCGGCGGACCGGGCCCGGCTCCGGGGCGAGCCCGTTGCGCTCCTGCCACCACAGGGTCAGTTCACCGCGGGCCGCCGGGTCCGCGGGACGGCCGGCGAGCAGCAGGTGCTCGGCGAAGTCCAGCGCGTCCCGCCGGTACCCGCCCGCCATCGGCCGCGACCGGGCGTACCCGAGGAACGCGGCCCGGTACTCCGCGCCCAGGATCACCGGCAGCTCCGGCGCCACCTTCCCCACCACGTCCGCCCGCTTCGCCGCCAGCGCCCGGCTCTGCACCAGCAACCGCCTCCGGTCGAACCCCTCCGGCGCGGGCGTCCCCGCGACCAGCGCGGACAGCAACGCGGTCTGCGCGACGGCGACCCGGTGCCTGGCGACGGCGACGCGTCCGGCCTCCCCGTCGACGGGCGCCTCGATCCGGGTCCCGGCCGACGGGGGTGCGGCCGTCCCCGCGGCCTGTGCGCCCGCCCCGGCGGGTCCTTCGGCCGAGCCCTGCAGGCCGGTGCCCGCGAGGGAGGGAGCGGCAGCCCTGGTGCGCGGTCCTGCGTCGCCCGGCCGGGTCCCCCCTGCTCCCGGCCCGCCGTCCGGACCCGTGGCGGCCACGGGTCCCGGGACGGCGGCATCCGCCGGGGCCCGGCCCGGCTGCCGGGCGGCGCCGCCCGCGCCGACCGCCGCGAGCTGCCGCGCGGGTGCCCCGGCCCGCACTCCGCCGCGGACGGCCGGCCGTACCGACGCTTTCGTCAGCACCGTGCGGATCGAGTCGAGTTCGGCGGCCAGTTCCGCCGGGGCGGGGAAGTTCTCGTCGCGTTCGAGCAGGACGCCGGGGGGTGCGACCCGGCTCGCCAGGTCGGCGAGGATGTCGAGGACGGGAGCGGGGACGGGGTGGGCGTGGCTGTCGTGCCACACGCCGTCGCGCTCGAAGCCGCCGGCGACGTGGACGTAGGCGATCGCCTCGACGGGCAGCTCGTCGAGCGCCCGCGCGGGGTCCTCGCCGCGGTTGACGTGGTTGGTGTGCAGGTTGGCGACGTCGATCAGGAGCCGGACGCCCGTCCGCTCGACCAGCTCGGCGAGGAACTGCCCCTCCGTCATCTCCTCGCCGGGCCAGGAGACCAGCGCGGCAATGTTCTCCAGCGCGAGCGGCACCGGGAGCGCGTCCTGCGCGATCCGCACGTTCGCGCAGAGCACGTCGAGCGCGTCCCGGGTGCGCGGGACGGGCAGCAGGTGCCCGGCCTCCAGCGGCGCCGACGCCGTCATCGGCCCCCCGGCCCGGACGAAGGCGATGTGCTCGGTCACCAGCGGCGATCCGAGCGCCTCGGCGCGCTCGGCGAGCGCCGCCAGCCTCGCCGTGTCCGGCCGCTCGGCCCCGCCGAGGCCGAGCGACACCCCGTGCGGCACGACGGTGACGCCGCGCCCGCGCAGCCGGACCAGCGACTCGGGCAGATGCCCCGGGCAGATGTTCTCCGCGACGGCCTCGACCCAGTCGATCCCGGCCATCCGCTCGACGGCGTCGGCGATCTCCGGACGCCAGCCGATCCCGGTGCCCAGGTGTGCGATGCGGTGCGTGTGCTGTGCCATGTCGTCCCCCTCCGCGTCACGGTAGGTGCAGCGTGAGGGTGTGATGGCCCGCGCGCCACCCGCCGAACCCACCCGGGGGGACGTTCAGAGCTCGATTTGAGGTTGCGGCGCCGCAGGCGCGCCGGTCAGCCCACCTGCCCCTCGGCCCCCGGCTCCGGCCGCTCCGTGTTCACCGTGCCCGGCGACGGCGGCACCGGCCGGGAGGTGAACGACTGGTCGCCGGTCGGCGTGGCCGGGATCGGCGACGGCAGCACCTTGCCCGGCTCCGGCGCGGGCGGTCCGGTCGGGGACGCCGTCGCCCCGGCCGCCGCGTCGTTCGCGATGCCGTCGAAGTCGACCTTGCCGGTGTTCTCCAGCATGGTGATGTGGTCGAGCACGGTCTGGTTCGCGTCCGAGGCGAGCTGCCGGATCAGGCTGTTGCGGGTGGTGTGCCGGACCTGCGCGACCAGCGCGAACACCTTGCCGTGCGCGACCCGCAGCAGGTTCGCGAACTTGCGCTCGTACTCCTCGCCCGAGGCCGCCGACAGCTCCCGCAGCCAGCCCTGCTGCTGCTCGTTGGGCTGGTTCGGCAGCTCGACGCCGAGCTGCGCGGCCACGTCGCGGGCCCGCCGGTCGAGGTCGGTGTGCCCGACGACCAGGTGGTCGCCCGCCGCCCTGATCGCCTCGCTGGGCGCGCGCTCGATCGCCTGCTGCCCGGCGGGCAGCTCCCAGAGGCCCGCGAGCCTGACCTTCACCAGGAAGTCGCGGTCCGTCGCGGTGAGCGGCCCCCACGACGTGCTCACGCTGCCCGCGGCCAGGTTCGCCTGCCCCGTCCCCGACCGGTCGGCGTATGACCAGACCGGGAACGCGAGCGCGCCGAGGGTCGTGACCAGGGCCGCGATGATGAGTGCAGTGCCATTGATACGCCGGGGCAAGGGTGCCTCCCACTAGACCTCCGGCCGGAACTACCGGCCGGTACCGGGAGCTACGTATCCTGCGGTCGAAGTGTTCAGTGGGACAAGGGAGTTGGGGGGTTCGGTGAAAAGCGTCACGGAGTAGGGCGCGCAGGGGTGTTCGGTTGGTGCTCCTGCTCACGCCTCCGGAGGCCCGCTCCGGACGTCTGCCGGAGCCCGCCGGCTCAGGCCCGGCGGGCCGCCGCGCGCAGTGCCGGGTGATCGGCGACCACCGTGCACGAGCCGGGGGCGATCTCGGTGAAGCCCGCGTCGCGGACCACCGGGAGGCCGCTCGCCGTGAGCGCCGCCCAGCGCTCCTTCGGGGCGGTGCGGACGGCCAGGGGGAAGCCGGCGTCGCGCCAGGCCTCCCGCTCCCCGTCGGAGAGCGCCCACCACGCCAGCTGCGCCCCGTGCCCTGCCTGGGCCATCGCCTTGCCGGCCGACATGTCGACATCGGGACTCGTCCACAGCACGACCGACCCCTCCGGCGCGTCCCCCACGGGCTCCGGATCGTCCAACTCGGTCCCGGAGACCTGGAGCTTCGCGAGCTCCTTCGGCCACCCGTCGAGGGGGATCGGCGGGAAGACCCGCACCTGCGCCGTCCGCCCGGTCACCGTGATCCCCGGCAGTTCGCCCGCCTTGCGCCACTCCGCCCCGCGCGCCCGCCGCACGACCTTGCGGATCCGGGCGTCCTGCCAGTCCGCGACGGCCCGTGCCCACTCGCCCTCGCCGAGCGCCCGCTCGTCCGACAGCAGCGTCAGCACGGCCCGCGCCGCGGTCTCCAGCGCGTCGGTCCGCGCGGGCGGCGCGGTCTTCTCCAGCCGCACCACGAGCGGGAGTACGAACTGCGGCGCCGCGTCCCGGGCGTCGTCGGCGGGGCGGGAGGCGGTGTCACGCGGATCTTCACTGGTCACCCGCCCAGTCTGCCAGCCGCCCGCCGACACCCGACCTTGGCAGGGGCGCGGGCGGCAGCCAGGATGGGGCCGCATGAAGAGTGATCTGTTCTCCTCCGAGCACCTGGCCCGGCCGGCGACCGTCCCCGGCATGACCCTGCAGAACTCCAAGTCCGTGAAGTACGTGGTGAACGGCGAGATGCACGCCCGGCAGGGCTCGATGATCGCCTTCCGCGGCGACCTGAAGTTCGAACGCAAGGGGCAGGGCGTCGGCGGCATGCTCAAGCGGGCCGTCACCGGCGAGGGGCTCGCGCTCATGGCCGTCCGCGGCCGGGGGGAGGCCTGGTTCGCGCACGAGGCCGCGAACTGCTTCATCGTCGACATCGAGCCCGGCGACGCGCTGACGATCAACGGCCGCAACATCCTGTGCTTCGACTCCACGCTGTCCTACGACATACGGACGGTGAAGGGCTCCGGCATGGCCGGCGGCGGGCTCTTCAACAGCGTCTTCACCGGCCAGGGCAGGCTCGCGGTGATCTGCGAGGGCGACCCGATCGTCATCCCCGTCTCCCCGCAGGCCCCGGTGCACGTCGACACCGACGCCGTGGTCGGCTGGAGCGCCCAGCTCAGCACGTCCCTCGCCCGCTCGCAGAGCGTCGGCTCGATGATCCGCGGCGGCTCCGGCGAGGCGGTGCAACTCGTGCTCCAGGGCGAGGGGTTCGTCATCGTCCGCCCCAGCGAGGCCACGCCCCACAAGGTCACGTCCGGCTGACCGTCCCGCCGTCGACCCGGCCGGCGCGCCCGGCCTCGCTCAGCCTGAGCACGCCGTGCGGCCGGCCTCCTGCCACTCGCACACCGGGCAGTACACGATCCCCGCTTGCGACTCCGGGTACTCCGTCGGCTTCCGGCACAGCACGCACTCGGCGTACGGGGGGCCGTCCGCGGAGACCGGCGTGGCGGCGGGGGCGGACGCGGGCGGGTCGGCGTAGCACTCCTGGTCCATGCGGCCCAGGCTACGACGCCCGGGCGCCGAACAGCTCGGACACCTTCACGAAGCGGTACCCCCGCCGGCGCAGCTCCGGCACCACCTCGCGGACCGCCTCCTCCGTCACCGGCGCCGCGCTGCGCGTGCAGTGCAGCACCACCACCGAGCCCGGCCGCACCCCGTCCAGCACCTGGCGGGCCACCGCGCGGGCGTCGGTGGCGAAGGCGTCCCCGCTGACGACGTCCCACTGCACGGCGGTCACCCGCGCCGGCGCGATCGCCCGCAGCGCCCGCGCGTCGTAACAGCCGCCGGGGAAGCGGAAGTACGGCACCGCGTTGCGCACCCCGACCGCGCGGAACACGGCGAAGGCCCGCTCGACGTCCGCCCGCATCCGCTCCGGGGCGACGGTCGGCAGCCCGTAGCAGTCGGCGCTGAAGGCGAAGTGGCTGTAGGAGTGGTTCGCGACCTCGAACTGCGGGTCCCGGCCCAGGGAGCGGGCCTGCGCCGGGTACTCCTCCGCCCACCGGCCCGTCATGAACACCGTCGCCGGCACGGCCAACCGCCGCAGCGTCGCCACCAGCTCCGGATGGTCGAACCGCTCGCCGCGCGCGGCCCGCGGCCCCTGCGCGGCGGTCATGTCGGCGTCGAACGTCAGCGCCACCGTCCGCCCGCCCCGGCCGTCGCCCCGCCGTACGACGGGGGTCACGGCGGGCGGGGCCGCGGGCGGCGCGGCGGCGGGCGGGGGAGAGGCCGCCGCCGGGGAACGGGACGGGGTCGGCGGGACGGGACGCTCGGCGGGGGCCGCACACGCGGCGAGGGCGGCGATCAGCCCGAGGACCGCCGCCCTCCGTACGAAATCGGTCACAAACGGACCATATGCCTACCGGTGCCAGGGGCCCGTGACCGCGAACGTCGTGCCGGGCGTGTAGCAGTTCACGTACATCGTCGACCCGTCCGGGGAGAAGGTGACGCCCGCGAACTCGCCCCACTCGGGGGCCCCGGGCGTGCCGATGTCCTGCCGCCCCCGGGCCACCGCGTACACCTCGCCCCGCCGGGTCAGCCCGAAGACGTGCTGCGCCCCGGCCCCGTCCTCGCACACCATCAGCCCGCCGCCGGGGGCCAGGCAGATGTTGTCGGGCTCCTCGCCGGGCAGCTGCACGTCGGTGTCCGGGCCGAAGACGACGACCAGGGTGAGGCGGCGCCGGTCCGGCTCGTAGCGCCAGACCTGCCCGAAGTGGGTGGCCGCCGACCCCTCCCCGGCGCGGGCGTAGGACGACACGAAGTACACCGACCGCCCGCCCCAGTAGCAGCCCTCCAGCTTCTGCGCGTGCGTGATGCCGCGCCGGCCGAAGTCCTGCAGCCGGATCGGCGTCTCCTTCGCCCGGGGGTCGGGCACGTCGACCCACTCGATCCGGTCGAACGACGCGCCCGTGCGCCGGATCGCCGCCAGGTCGGGCACGTCCGGGACCCGCATCGCCTGCAGCGAGCCGCCCGCGCGGAGCGAACCGCGGCCGCCGAGGGGCCGGTCGGGCCGGAAGCGGTAGAAGAGGCCGAACGGCCGCTCGAAGGCGTCCTCGGTCTCGTAGACGACGCCGGAGCGCGGGTCCACGGCGATCGCCTCGTGCGCGAAGCGGCCCATCGCGGTGAGCGGGACCGCGCCGGTGCGGTGCGGGTCCTCCGGATCGACCTCGAAGATGAAGCCGTGGTCCTTGGTGTAGCCGCTGGTCCCGGCCCTGTCCTCGGTCTCCTCGCAGGTCAGCCAGGTGCCCCAGGGCGTCGGCCCGCCTGCGCAGTTGACGGCCGTCCCGGCGATCGCGACCCGCTCGCCGACCACCTCGCCCCGACGGTCGACGGTGATCGTCGTGCACCCGCCGAGGGCGGCCGGGTCGTACGTCAGACCGGCCACGGTCGGGACGCCGATGCGGCCGGTGGTGCGGTTCTCGTGGTTGCGGACCAGATGCACCCGGCCCTGCCGGCCGGCGAACGCGGCCATCCCGTCGAAGTTCGTCGGGACCGGGCCCTCACCGGAGCGCAGCGGCTCGCCCTCGCGGGAGAGGACCGTGTAGTGGAAGCCGCGCGGCAGGTCGAGCAGCCCGCGGGGGTCGGGCACCAGGGGGCCGTAGCCCGCCCGGCCGTGCGCGGCTGCGGAGCCCGCGAAGAGTTCGGAGATCGAGCCGGAGAACGCGATTCCGCCGACGGCTCCGGCGAGCACCTGGCGTCGTGACGCGGTCATGGGGGGACCTTCCTGCTGGCGGACAGGACTGCGAACGGATGTGTCTACCACTCACTTCCGCCGACCGGAACCAGGCGCGTCACGCCCGTCTCCCGCAACCCCCGTACGCACCGCGCCCCTACGCCGGCACCAGGCCCTTCGCGTCCCGGGCGAGCGCTGTGAGCCGCGATATGGCCCGGAAGTACTTCTTGCGGTACCCCCCGTTCAGCATCTCCTCGCTGAACAGCCGGTCGAACGGCAGCCCGGAGGCCAGCACCGGCACCTCCCGGTCGTACAGCCGGTCGGCGAGGACGACGAGCCGCAGCGCGGTGGACTGGTCGGGCACCGCCGCGACCCCGGTCAGGCAGACGGCCCGCAGGTCGTCCGTCAGTGCGCCGTAGCGGCTCGGGTGGACCTTGGAGAGGTGGGCGAGCAGGTCGGGGAAGGCGTCGAGGGACGCGCCCGCGGTGCCGCGGGCCGCCTCGGTGACCTGCGCGTCGGAGAACGGGGCCGGTGCCTCGGGCAGGCCGCGGTGCCGGTAGTCCTCGCCGTCGATCCGCAGCGGCCGGAAGTGCGCGCTCAGCCCCTGGATCTCGCGCAGGAAGTCCGCGGCGGCGAACCGGCCCTCGCCGAGCTTGCCCGGCAGGGTGTTGGACGTGGCGGCCAGCGCCACGCCCGCCTCGACCAGCTTCCGCAGCAGCGAGGAGACCAGGACCGTGTCGCCCGGGTCGTCCAGCTCGAACTCGTCGATGCACAGCAGCCGGTGCCCGCTCAGCGTCTGCACGGTCTGCTGGAAGCCGAGCGCGCCGACCAGGTTGGTCAGCTCCACGAAGGTCCCGAACGCCTTCAGCGCGGGCTCGGCCGGAGTGGCGTGCCACAGCGAGGCCAGCAGGTGCGTCTTGCCGACGCCGTACCCGCCGTCGAGGTACACCCCGCGCGGGGCGGCCGGCGCGGCGGGCTTCCGGCCGAACCAGCGCCGCCTGCTTGACTCCTCCGCGCCGGTCAGCGAGGCGGCGAAGCCGCTCAGGACCCGCACCGCCTCGGTCTGGCTCGGCTGCTTCGGGTCGGGCACGTAGGTCTCGAAGCGCACCGCGTCGAACCGCGGGGGCGGGATCATCTCGGCGACCAGCCGGTCGGCGGGGACGCGCGGCTCACGGTCGCACAGGGCGATCGGACCGGCGTCGGGACGGGAGGAAGTGCTGGTGGGCGACACGGTTCCCCACTCTAAGCGCCGTGCCAGACTGCACGGCATGCGAAGTCTCCTGCCTGTGACCCAGGGAACAGCCGACCGCGAGTGGACGCTCGACGAACTCGCCGACGCGTACGCCTACCCGGCCGGTCACGACGGGTGGCTCCGCGCCAACATGGTCTCCAGCCTCGACGGCGCCGCCCACCACGACGGCCGCTCCCAGCCGATCTCAGGCCCCACCGACATGCGCGTCTTCGGCACCCTGCGCGCGCTGGCCGACGCGGTCGTCGTCGGCGCCGGGACCGTACGCGCCGAGGGGTACCGCCCGGCCCGGGCACGGGAGGCCTTCGCCGACCGCCGGGCCGCCGCCGGCCAGGGTCCCGCGCCCGCTATCGCCGTCGTGAGCACCTCGCTCGACCTGGACTTCTCCCTCCCGCTCTACACCGAACCGCTCGTCCCCACCCTCGTCGTCACCGGCTCCGACGCCCCCGCCGACCGGGTGCAGGCCGCCGAGGCGGCGGGCGTCGAGGTCGTCGTCGCGGGCGACGGCAAGGACGTCGACCTCGCGCGCGCCGTCCGCGAGCTGGCCGCACTGGGGCACCGGCGGCTGCTGACCGAGGGAGGGCCGAGTCTGCTGGGTCAGTTCGTGTCTGCCGGGGTACTCGACGAGCTGTGCCTGACCATTTCGCCCACGCTCACGGCGGGGGACGCCCAGCGGATCGCGGGCGGCCCCCGCCGCGCCGTGCCGGAACGTTTCACCCTGGTGTCCCTGCTGGAGGAGGCCGGGTTCCTTTACACCCGATACCGTCGGACCTGACGGAAGCGGACGCGAGGATTCCGCTCGGCTACGGCCGGGCACAGCCGGAGGCGCCCCCGCGCAGCCGGACCGCAGACCGAGAAGCAGAGGCAGAAGGGTGTACGGAGTGTTCACGAGCGTACTGATGATCGAGAAGCCGCTGGCCTCCGTCGACGTGGACTTCGTCACCACCCTGCACGGCGACGAGCCGGTCACCTTCGTCGTCCTCATGCAGCCCCGCGGCGACCAGGACAAACTCCTGCGCGCGATCGACGACGTCGCCCTCGGCGAGCTCGACGAGGTCGCCCACGAGGACGAGGAGCCCAGCGTCTCCGACCCCGGCGACGCCGCCGAGCAGGCGCTGCGCCACTCCCTGGAGGCCCTGCGCGCCCGCGGCTGCACGGCGGACGGCCGGCTCGTCGAGGACCAGCCGCTCGACGCGATCAAGGCGGCGGTCGAGGAGCACGGGGCCGACGAGGTCCTCGTCCTGACCGCGCCGCACTACGTCGAGGAGTTCTTCCACCGCGACTGGGCCTCGCGGGCGCGGCACAAGGTCGGGGTGCCGGTGCTGAAGCTGTACGCGCACAACGAGTGAGGCGGGCGGCGGGCCCCGTGGGTGCGGGGGCCCGTACGCATACGTGTACGGCGGGCGCGGACCGCCCGGGTGCGGGACCCGCCCCCGTACGCGTACGCATAGGCTGAGCCCTCCCGGAGCCCACCGCTCCGGCCGTCTCCGTCGCCGTACCCCTGGGAGCCCCACATGACGCCCGGCCTGCCCTCCACCATGGAACGACCGCACTTCATCGGCATCGGCGGCGCGGGCATGTCCGGCATCGCGAAGATCCTCGCCCAGCGCGGCGCGAAGGTCGCCGGCAGCGACGCCAAGGAGACGCCGACCGCCGACGCGCTGCGCGCCCTCGGCGCCACGGTCCACATCGGCCACGCCGCCGCCCACCTCGCCGACGACGCCTCCTGCGTCGTCGTCTCCTCCGCGATCCGCGCCGACAACCCCGAGCTGGTCCGCGCCGCCGAGCTCGGCATCCCGACCGTCCACCGCGCCGACGCCCTCGCGTCCCTGATGGACGGCCTGCGCGCCATCGCCGTCGCCGGCACCCACGGCAAGACGACGACCACGTCGATGCTGTCGGTCGCCCTCACCGAGATGGGCCTCGACCCCTCCTACGCCATCGGCGGCGACCTCGCGGGCCCCGGCACCAACGCCGTCCACGGCGAGGGCGACATCTTCGTCGCCGAGGCGGACGAAAGCGACCGCAGCTTCCAGAAGTACGACCCCGAGGTCGCGATCGTCCTCAACGTCGAACTGGACCACCACGCCAACTACGCCTCGATGGACGAGATCTACGAGTCCTTCCAGGCCTTCGTCGGCAAGATCCGCCCCGGCGGCACCCTCGTCGTCTCCGCCGACCAGCCCGGCGCGGTCGAACTGGCCACCCGCGTCCGCCCGCAGGCCGAGCTGAACGTCGTCACCTACGGCGAGGCCGCCGACGCCGACGTCCGCGTCCAGAAGATCACCCCCCGCGGGCTGACCAGCGAGGTCACCGTCGTCCTGAACGGCCGCTACCTCACCTTCCAGGTCTCCGTGCCCGGCCGCCACTACGCGCTGAACGCCGTCGCCGCCCTCGCCGCCGGCGTCGCCCTCGGCCTCCCGGCGCACAACCTCGCCTCCGCGCTCGGCAAGTACACCGGCGTCAAGCGCCGCCTCCAGCTCAAGGGCGAGGCGGCCGGCGTCCAGGTCATCGACTCCTACGCCCACCACCCCACCGAGATGACGGCCGACCTCGAGGCCATGCGCGGCGCGGCGGCCGACGCCCGCCTGATCGTTGTCTTCCAGCCGCACCTCTTCTCCCGCACCCAGGAGCTGGGCGTCGAGATGGGCCAGGCGCTCGCGCTCGCCGACGCCTCCTTCGTCCTCGACATCTACCCGGCGCGCGAGGACCCGGTCCCGGGCGTGACCAGCGCGCTGATCATCGACGCCGCCGTCGCCGCCGGGGCGACCGTCACCGCGCTCCCCGACAAGAACGACGTGCCCGAGGCGGTCGCGGGAATGACCCGTCCCGGGGATCTCGTTCTCACCATGGGAGCGGGCGACGTCACCGACCTCGGCCCGCTCGTCCTCGACCGCCTGTCGTCGAACTGAGGGAGCGCACCATGGCGTACGACATCGACAAGCCCGACGAGCAGTGGCGCGCCGAGCTGACCCCCGCCGAGTACAAGGTCCTGCGCCAGGCCGGTACCGAGCCGGCCTTCGTCGGGGAGTACACGGACACCAAGACCACCGGCGTCTACTCCTGTCGCGCCTGCGGCGCCGAGCTGTTCACCTCGGGCACCAAGTTCGAGTCCCACTGCGGCTGGCCGTCCTTCTACGACCCCAAGGACACCGACGCGGTCGAGCTGGTGGAGGACACCTCGCACGGGATGATGCGCACCGAGGTCCGCTGCGCCCGCTGCGGCTCGCACCTCGGCCACGTCTTCGAGGGGGAGGGCTACCCGACCCCCACCGATCAGCGCTACTGCATCAACTCCATCTCGCTCCGCCTGGCCCCCGAGGCCGGCTGACACCACGACGCGATGGCGACGGGCCCCGCTCCGACCGGAGCGGGGCCCGTCCGCGCTTGACTCGAGGACGGGAACGGCGTAAGTTTCATCGGGTTGTCACAGCGCGCGTCTGTTCGCGCAGGCAGCCACTCCGTCCCTGTAGGGGCGGCACCCCAGCCTTCAGCACAAGATTCCTCGACGGATCGAATTCGGCATGTCCGAATTCTGTTCCGAACGGCTCGATTATGAGTCGCGGGAATGAAGCGCTAGAGTTTGGGGCGTCGGAACGGCCCAACAGCCGGAAAGACAAAGGTTTCTGACAGGAAATCGGGCCCGAAAGAGTCTGGTAGAGTCGGAGACGCAAGACCGAAGGGAAAAGCCCGGAGGAAAGCCCGAGA
>NZ_JBHWZH010000106.1:0-20521 GCF_042728285.1 Streptomyces sp. NPDC060194
CGGCTGACGCCGCCCCCCGCTGTGGGCAATCGTGCCGCAGGGCGGCACGGGTGGGCACAGCCCACAGTGCCCAGCGCAGCGTTGTTCGCACCCGCCCCGGTCGCCCCCCCCCGCGGCGAAGCCGCGCTCCGGCCGGAGGCCGGTTGAGTGCGGCTGGGCGCTTCCCATTGCCGCGCCGCCCTGAGACGCTGGACGTGTGGATGATCTTCTGGTGATGCTGAGGGCCGGCCTCCCCGCGGAGGCCGTGCTGACCGATCCCGACGTGACCGCGTCGTACGCGAACGACATGGCGAGCTTCTGCGACGCGGGCACCCCCGCGGTGGTGGTGCTGCCGCGGGACGTGGAGCAGGTCCGGCACGTGATGCGGACGGCGAGCGCGCTGGGCGTTCCGGTGGTGCCGCAGGGCGCGCGGACGGGCCTGTCGGGCGCGGCGAACGCGTCGGACGGCTGCATCGTGCTCAGCCTGATCAGGATGGACCGCATCCTGGAGGTGAACGCGGCGGACCGCATCGCCGTGGTCGAGCCCGGCGTGGTCAACGCGGACCTGTCGCGCGCGGTGGGGGAGCGGGGCCTGTACTACCCGCCGGACCCCTCCAGCTGGGAGACCTGCACGATCGGCGGGAACATCGGCACCGCGTCCGGCGGCCTGTGCTGCGTGAAGTACGGGGTCACCGCGGAGTACGTCCTCGGCCTGGACGTGGTGCTCGCCGACGGCCGGCTGCTGAGCACCGGCCGGCGCACCGCGAAGGGCGTCGCGGGGTACGACCTGACCCGCCTGTTCGTCGGCTCCGAGGGCAGCCTCGGCATCGTCGTGAAGGCGGTGCTCGGCCTGCGCCCCAAGCCGCCCCGCCAGCTCGTCCTCGCCGCGGAGTTCGACTCCGTCGCCGCGGCGTGCGACGCGGTCGTGCGGATCATGGAGGGCGGCCACACCCCGTCCATGCTGGAGCTGATGGACCGCACCACGGTCCACGCCGTCAACGCGATGGCGAACATGGGCCTCCCCGAGACCACCGAGGCGCTCCTGCTGTGCGCCTTCGACACCCCCGACCCCGCGTCCGACCTCGCCGCGGTCGGCGCGCTCTGCGAGCAGGCCGGTGCGACGACGGTCGTCCCCGCGGACGACGAGTCGGAGTCCGAGCTCCTCCTCCAGGCCCGCCGCCTGTCCCTCCCCGCCCTGGAGGCGGTCCGCGGCGTCACGATGATCGACGACGTCTGCGTCCCCCGCACCCGCCTCGCCGAGATGCTCAACGGCACCGCCGCGATCGCCGACAAGTACGACCTCACCATCGGCGTCGTCGCCCACGCGGGCGACGGCAACACCCACCCCACCGTCTGCTTCGACGCGAACGACCCGGACGAGTCGCGCCGCGCCCGCGAGTCCTTCGACGAGATCATGGCCCTCGGCCTCGACCTCGGCGGCACCATCACCGGCGAGCACGGCGTCGGCGTCCTCAAGAAGGACTGGCTCGCCCGCGAGCTGGGCCCCGTCGCCCTGGAACTCCACCGGGGCATCAAGCAGACCTTCGACCCCCAGGGCATCCTCAACCCGGGCAAGCTGTTCTGAGCGGAGTCATCGCCGTGGCCGCGCACGCCACCCCGTACGTGAGTGCGGGTCACCCCCCGTCGGACGGGGACTCGTCGGAGGGCCAGGGGTCGCGGAGGTACAGCTCGTCCGCCGGGAGCGGCGCGAGGAGTTCGGCGAGTCCCTCGTCGAGGCCGAGGCGACCCGCCTCCGACCCCGGCGGCACCACCCTCAGCGTGCGCTCCAGCCACGCCGAGACCGCCACCGCCGACGCCTCGAGCAGCGCGTCCCCGTCGGGCGAACTCAGCGCCATGAGCACGACGTTGCGCCGCTCCACCTTCGTCGGCCACACCCGCACGTCCCCGTGCCCGCACGGCCGGAAGACCCCCTCCACCAGCAGCTCCCGCGCGAACGTCCAGTGCACCGGGTGCGACGTCCCCACGTGGAACGTGACGTGGACGGCGTACGGGTCGTCCGTCCGGTAGACGAGCCGCGCCGGCACGGGGAGCGTGCGCTCGGGCGAGAGCACCAGGTTCAGCTCCAACTCGCGTTCCACCACGGTGTGCTGCATGACGATTCCTCTCCTCGGAACGTGGGCCCTGCGGCGGGCCCGCACAGGAAGAGACCGCGCCGTTCGCCGGTCATTACGCGACTTCCGGAGTTTTCCTTCACCGGATGCGAATCCGGGTCCGCATGTGTCCCTCTATCGCGTTCCGAGCCGCGATGTGACGGGTACGCGCGGACCGGCCTTGCGCCGGGCGCCGCTCTGGTAGATGTGACTCCATGAGTGCCCCGACTCCTGCCCCCGGCGAGGCCGGCCCACGCGCCGACTACTACCCCGACCCGTCCATCCCGGGCTACATCCGGTACTGGAACGGTGCCGCGTGGGTGCCGGGCACGAGTCGACCCGCGCCCAAGGGCGGCGACCCGATGCCGGAGCCCCCGGCCTCCGCGGTCCCGGCCCGTACGGCGTTCCCCGCCGCCCCCGCGCCCTCGCCCGCCGCGCCGACCCAGGTCGCGGTGGTGGACGAGACGGGGCCGGTCTTCTTCGACGAGGAGCCGCGCAGGGGCGCCCACCCCGCGGAGCCGGCCGCCCACCAGCCGTCCGACCTGCACGGAAGCCGCCCCGAGCCCGCCACCGCCTGGCAGGCGAACACCGCCCGCCAGACGGGCTTCGGCGGGGAGCCGGACCGCCGGATCTCCTGGGGCAACGCCCCGCAGGCCGCGGGGCAGACCGCCCCGCAGCCCGCCGCGCACCCGGCCGAGCACGCCGCCGCGGACGGCGGTGCCCCCGCGGCGCCCGCTCCCGCCGTCGCGCAGGCCGCCGCCCCCGCCGACCCCGTACGGCCCGCCGCGCGCGACCCGTGGGACGGGGTCGCGGGGCCCGGCGGCCTCGGCACGACGGAGGCGACCAGCCAGGGCGAGGGCACGCTGTCCCTCGGCCCGCAACGCACCGCCCCGGCCGCGGAGCACGCGAGCGCCGCGGAGGCGGAGGCCGCGCCCGAGGCGCCCGTCGGCCCCGTCACCACCGGACCCGGGGGCGGGGCCGCGTCCTGGGCGCAGGAGGCGCACCGGCTCACCCCGGAGCGCCCGGCCCGTACGAGCGCCCGCACGACCCCCCGGACGCGGCCGGAGCCGAGCCCCCGGGCCGAGCCGGCCGAGGCGCCGGACCCGCGGACGGAGTCCGCCCCGGAGCCGACCGCGACCCCGTGGCGGCCGGTCGACCGGGACCCCTTCCAGGCGGCCGCGCAGGCCCGGGCCGCCGCCAGGCCCGCCGGCCTCGGCCGCCGGCTGGTCGCCCGGGCCGTCGACACTGCGGTGCTCGGCGCGGCTGTCGCCGCGGCCTCCGTCCCGCTGGTGGGCGCGGCGGTCGACCACGTGCAGGCGAAGATCGACGCCGCCGAGCTGACCGGGGAGACCCGGACCGTCTGGCTGCTCGACGGCACCACCGGCGGCCACGCCGCCGCGGTCCTCGGCCTTCTGCTGGTCCTCGGCGTGCTCTACGAGGCGGTGCCGACCGGCCGCTGGGGCCGCACGCTCGGCAAGAAGCTGTGCGGCATCCGGGTGACGGGCATCGAGTCGCACGACCCGCCCGGCTTCGGCGCGGCGCTGGGCCGCTGGCTGGTGTACTGCCTCCTCGGCCTGCTGGCCGTCGGCGTCCTGAACGTGCTCTGGTGCCTCTTCGACCGCCCCTGGCGCCAGTGCTGGCACGACAAGGCGGCCGGCACCTTCGTCGCCGGCCCCTCCAACCGCCGCAGGTCCGCCCGCTCCTGAGGGCCCGCCCACCCGGACGGGGGCCCGCCCACCCGGACGGCCGCGTCCCGGGTGCGGTTCCGGGGGCCCCGGGGTGCACTCGGGGCATGACCACGCTACCGCCGCCGCCCGAAGAGCCGTCCGGGGACGATCCGTTCCGCAAGCCGCCGCCGGAGCCGCAGCAGCCGTCCGGGTCCGGCGGCGACCCGTACGGTGCCACCCCGCCCCCGCCGGGCCCCGGCGGCGCGGGCGACCCCTACGGCACGCCCCCGCCGCCCCCGCCGGGTCCCGGCGCGGGTCAGCCCGGCGCGGGTCAGCCCGGCGCGGGGAACCCGTACGGGTCCGCCCCGCCGCCCGGCGGTCCCGGCGGCGCCCCGCCGCCCCCGTACGACCCGAACGCGTACGGCGGCGCCTACGGCGGCGCGGACCCGCTGGCGGGGATGCCGCCGCTGGCCGAGCCGGGCAGACGGCTTCTCGCGCGGATCATCGACATCGTCATCGTGGCCGCGGTCGTCTTCCTGATCTCCCTGATCTTCGGGGGCTTCCGCTACGACTACGACGCCGACGACATGAACGTCGGCCGGAACCTGCTGCAGTCGCTCGTCGCCGCCGTCCTCTACGTCGGCTACGACACGGTGATGACGTCCCGCAACGGCCAGACCGTCGGCAAGCGCGTCATGGGCCTGCGCACCGCGATGCTGGACAACGGCGCCAACCCGCCGATGCAGGCCTCGCTGCTGCGCGCGGTGGTGCTCTGGCTGCCCGCCGTCTTCTGCTGCGCCTGCATCTGGACGGCGGTCTGCGGCGGCTGGAGCATCTTCGACAAGCCCTACCGGCAGGGCCTGCACGAGAAGGCCGCCAAGACGGTCGTGGTCAAGGCGACCTGAGCCGCGACGCGCACGGCACGAAGGGGCGGGCCCGAGCGGCCCGCCCCTTCCTCACGTGCGCACGGTGCGGACGCCTCAGCGCCGCACCCCGGCCGCCACCCTGTTCTCCGACCCCGCACCGGCCCGGACCCGCTCCGGCACCCTGGGGTCGAGCACGTAGGGCGCGCGGGCGGCGGGGACCTTGACGGCGACGAGGACGCCGAGCGCGGTCGCGACCAGGACGACGGCGGCGACGCCGAGGACCGAGGACGCGCCCGACAGCAGCAGCATCAGCAAGGCGGAACAGACGACGGTGGCGGAGCCGTAGACGAGCTGGGCGGCGTTCGGACGAGGCATGGGGGCACTCCCTGAAGGCTGGCAACTCGGGCTCGACTCTACGACGCTGCATGCCCGGGGGGAACCGGAGGTAAGCGTGACCTCACCCACGGTACGGGTGCACGAGGGGGCGCACGGAGTCACCCCTTGCGACCCGGCTGCCGAACGGGTCCCGGTGAACGCCCTTCCGGCCGAACTCCGTTGCCCAGGGCAAGAATCGGCAAAGTGCCGCGGCGAAGTGTCCGGATAGCGCAACTCGCCTCCCGGGTATCGCACTTGAGGCGAACAAGTCAAGGTCTGTCTTTTCCCGAGCGGCTCCGGTCGAATGCTGTCACTTGTGACGCGCACGCCGCACGCGGCCCCCCACCTCGGTCCGCGGAACCCGCGGGTGCCGGGGAGGACACCACCAAGTGACCAGCACACGCAAGGCCGTCAGAGCCACCGCCGTGGGGGGGGGGCCCCCCCCCCAACCCCCCCCCCCCCCCCCCCCCCCCCCCCCCCCCCGGGGGGGGGGGGGGCCCCCCCCCCCCCCCCACCGCCGCGGCCGCGACCTTCACCACCGCACAGGCCGAGGACGACCGCCCCGCGCGCATCGACCGCGTCGACCCGGCGCCGGCCAAGGGCGGGGCCCACACCGAGCACGACCTCGAAGGCCCGTTCAGCGAGAAGCAGGCCGCCCAGCGCCAGTCGGCCCTGGAGCAGGTCATCTCGGGCGACAAGGCCGTCGTCAAGCGCGACGGCTCCAAGGTGGTCAAGCTCGACGACAAGAAGTACGTCGAGCTCGGCCGCGAGAAGACGGACAAGATCTTCACCATCCTGGTCGAGTTCGGCGACAAGGTCGACGACACGACCCTCGTCGACCGCGAGGACGACGACACCCCGGACCTGAAGCCGAAGTACGGCGGCACGCCAGGACCGCTGCACAACTCCATAGCCAAGCCGGACCGTGCGAAGGACAACAGCACGGCCTGGCAGGCGGACTACGACCAGAAGCACTTCCAGGACCTGTACTTCGGCACCGGCAAGAACGCCGACGGCAGCCCGAAGGACTCCCTGAAGACGTACTACGAGAAGACGTCCTCGGGCCGCTACTCCGTCGAGGGCCAGGTCTCCGACTGGGTCAAGCTGGACTACAACGAGGCCCGCTACGGCTCCAACTACTGCGGCGACACCACCTGCTCCAGCGTCTGGGACGCGGTCCGCGACGGCGTCAACGCCTGGGTCGCCGACCAGGAGGCCAAGGGCCGCACCGCCGCGCAGATCAAGGCCGACCTCGCCGCCTACGACAAGTGGGACCGCTACGACTTCGACGGCGACGGCGACTTCAACGAGCCCGACGGCTACATCGACCACTTCCAGTTCGTCCACGCCGGCGAGGACGAGTCCGCCGGCGGCGGCGCGCAGGCCACCGACGCGATCTGGGCCCACCGCTGGTACGCCTACGGCAGCGACGCCGGCAGCACCGGCCCCGCCGCCAACAAGGCCGGCGGCACCGAGATCGGCGACACCGGCGTCTGGGTCGGCGACTACACCGTGCAGCCCGAGAACGGCGGCCTCGGCGTCTTCGCCCACGAGTACGGCCACGACCTCGGCCTGCCCGACCTCTACGACACCTCCGGCCGGGGCGAGAACTCCACCGGCTTCTGGTCGCTGATGTCGTCCGGCTCCTGGCTCGGCCGCGGCCAGGGCGAGATCGGCGACACCCCCGGCGACATGACCGCCTGGGACAAGCTCCAGCTCGGCTGGCTCGACTACGACACGGCCAAGGCCGCGACGCGCTCCACCCACAAGCTCGGCGTCTCCGCGTACAACACCAAGCTGCCGCAGGCGCTCGTCGTCGAGCTGCCCGCGAAGCCCGTCACGACCGAGGTGGCCACGCCCACCGAGGGCACGAAGCAGTGGTGGTCCGGGGCCGGCGACGACCTCAAGAACACCCTCACCCGGCCGGTCGACCTGACCGGCAAGGCGAAGGCGTCGCTCACCCTCGACGGCTGGTGGGACATCGAGAAGGGGTACGACTACCTCTACGCCGAGGTCTCCACCGACGGCGGCGCGAACTTCACCCCGCTCGACGGCACGGCCGACGGCGCGCCGATCACCCGTGACGGCGGGAACAAGCCCGCGCTGACCGGCGTCTCCGGCGCGTACAAGAAGCTGGCGTACTCCCTCGACGCGTACGCGGGCAAGAAGATCGACCTGCGCTTCCGCTACGCCACCGACGGCGGCGCCGGCGGCCTCGGCTTCGCGGCCGACGCGATCAGCGTCACCGCGGACGGCGCGGCGCTCTTCACCGACGGCGCGGAGGGCGACGACGCGGGCTGGACGCCGAAGGGCTTCACCCGCATCGGGGCCTCGTTCACCGAGGACTACCCGCAGTACTACATCGCCGAGAACCGGCAGTACGTGTCCTACGACACCACGCTGAAGACCGGCCCGTACAACTTCGGGTTCGCCACCACCCGGCCGGACTGGGTCGAGCACTACCGCTACCAGAACGGACTCCTGATCTGGAAGTGGGACACCTCGCAGAGCGACAACAACACCGGGGTGCACCCGGGCGAGGGCCTGATCCTGCCGGTCGACGCGAACGCGAAGCCGCTGAAGTGGGCGGACGGGACGCTGATGCGGAACCGGATCCAGGCGTTCGACTCGACGTTCGGCTGGTGGCCGCAGAGCGGGATGACGCTGCACAAGGCGGACGTCCCGACGCGGATCGGCCCCAAGCCGGGGACGCCGGTGTTCGACGACCGGCGGGGCACCTACTGGTATCCGGAGAACGGGACCGCGGGTGTCAAGGTCACTGACACCAACACCCGGATCACGGTCGTCGGCCAGCCGCCGAGCGGGTCCTCGATCACCGTGCACGTCGGGCCCTCGGGCCGGTAGTCCGGTGTAACCCCAGGTCAGAGCGTTATCGGCCGTCGCCCTCTAGCGGGCGGCGGCCGATCGTGTTTGAGTGCGGCTTATTGACACGGACGAGGAGGAGGCGTGATGGCGGGTGGCGGGTTCTGCAGACTCCCCGACGGGAGGATGGTGGTCGCGGTCTCGTTGCCGAGTCCGGGTGGGGACGGGGGGAGGGTCCGCGTGCTGGTGCACGCGCTGAACCGGGCCCGGGCGCTGACCCGGCTCCGCAACCTGGGTCTGCGGGCCGTCTACCTCCGCGGCAACGCGGAGCCGCCCTCGCCGGACGAGGTCACCGCGGTCCTCCACCACCCCGACGGCCTCGTCTGGCGCACCTCGCCCGACGACCGCGGCGAACTCTGGCACCCCATCCGCACGCTGCTGGTCGCCCAGCCCTAGGGGTTCCGGGGCTCCGCCCCGGTTTTCCCCCCCACCCGCCCCTTCCCCAAGTCCCTCGGCGGGCGCCATTGCGCCTGCCGGCGCGGTACCGGGCTCCGCCCGGTGGCCTCAAACGCCGGCCGGGCTGAGACTTTTTGCGGCCTGCGCCGCGTGCCGCCCGGCCCCTGGGCGGACGAAGTCCGCTTCAGGGGCGCGGGACCGCATCGATCTGCGGCTCCGCCGCGTGGGCGCGACCAGCCACGACGCACCCGCGCGGAATCCTTCGGCCCTACACCACCGGCTTGCCGGTCAGCTCTGCGCCGGCCGCGCGCAGGTCGGCGAGGGCGCGTTCGGTGGTCTCGGGGGCGACCCCGGCCGTGAGGTCGAGGAGGACGCGCACCGCGAAACCCTCGCGCACCGCGTCCAACGCGGTCGCGCGCACGCAGTGGTCCGTGGCGATGCCGACGACGTCGACCTCGGTGACGTCGCGCGCGCGGAGCCAGGCCGCGAGGGTGTCGCCGTTCTCGTCGTGCCCCTCGAACCCGCTGTAGGCCGCCGCGTACGCCCCCTTGTCGAAGACCGCGTCGACCGCGCCGGAGGCGACCGCGGGGGCGAAGTTGGGGTGGAAGCCGACCCCCTCGGTGCCGGCGACGCAGTGCCGGGGCCAGGAGTCGACGAAGTCGGGGGTGTCGGAGAAGTGCGCGCCGGGATCGACGTGGTGGTCGCGGGTGGCGACGACGTGGCGGTAGCCGGCGGTCGCCGCCCCGATCAGCTCGGTGATCGCTGCGGCGACGTCCGCGCCGCCGGCGACGGCCAGGCTCCCTCCGGCGCAGAAGTCGTTCTGGACGTCGACGACGATCAAGGCGCGGCGCATGGGCGTCTCCTCCGGTTCGCGGTCGCGGGCGACCGTCGATGGATTCCCGTATCTGCGGGCTTCAACCACCGGTGGTGGTCACACGTACTCGGTGGGGATGACGGCCTCGCCGCGCGAGAGCTGCGTCGCGGAGAGCGGCAGCGCGGCCCGCGCGGCGGCGTGCCGGTCGCGGACGGCGTCGAGCGGCTCGCGCCCGAGGATCTCGCCGCCGCGGACCAGCTCGACGAGGAGCTGCCGCTCGGCGAGGTCCTCGGGCACCGGCCCGGTGCCGATGACCTCCGCCTCCGCGACCCCGGCCGCGTCGGTGCGCCGCGCGGCCCACTTGCGGCCGCCGATGGAGGTCTTGCCCCCGGTGGACTTCTTGGCGACGGGCACGAGCTCGGCGGCGGGGTCCGCGGTGGTGGCCCGGGCGACCAGCTTGTAGACCATCGAGCAGGTGGGGTGCCCGCTGCCGGTGACCAGCTGCGTGCCGACCCCGTAGGCGTCGACCGGCGCGGCGGCGAGCGAGGCGATGGCGTACTCGTCCAGGTCGGACGTCACCACGATCTTCGTGTCGGTCGCGCCGAGCTCGTCGAGCTGCTGGCGCACCCGGTGGGCGACGAGCAGCAGGTCGCCGCTGTCGATGCGGACCGCGCCGAGCTCGGGCCCGGCGACCTCGACGGCCGTGCGGACCGCCTCGGCGACGTCGTAGGTGTCGACGAGGAGGGTCGTGCCCCGGCCGAGCGCGTCGACCTGCGCGGTGAAGGCGTCGCGCTCGCTGTCGTGGAGCAGGGTGAAGGCGTGCGCGGAGGTGCCGACGGTGGGGATGCCGTAGCGGTAGCCGGCGGCGAGGTCGGAGGTGGAGTGGAAGCCGCCGACGTAGGCGGCGCGCGCGGCGGCGACGGCGGCCAGCTCGTGGGTGCGGCGGGCGCCCATCTCGATGAGGCCCCGGCCGGCGGCGGCGGACGACATCCGGGAGGCGGCCGCGGCGATCGCGGAGTCGTGGTTGAGGATCGAGAGGATCACCGTCTCCAGGACGACGCACTCCGCGAACGAGCCCTCGACCCGCAGGACCGGCGAGCCGGGGAAGTACACCTCGCCCTCGGGGTAGCCCCAGATGTCGCCGGTGAAGCGGTAGTCGGCCAGCCGGTCGAGCGTCGCCGCGTCCGCGATGCCGCGCGAGCCGAGGAACTCCAGCACGTCGGCGTCGAAGCGGAAGTTCGCCACCGCGTCCAGGACGCGGCCGGTGCCGGCCACCACCCCGTAGCGGCGGCCCTCGGGCAGCCGGCGGGTGAAGACCTCGAAGACCGAGTGCCGGTCCGCGGTGCCCGCCTTCAGCGCGCCCTGCAGCATCGTCAGCTCGTACTGGTCGGTGAACAGCGCGGTCGACGGCACGCCCACGCGCCGCCCGCCCTCGGCGTCGGAAGTGTTCATGACGACGACGCTACACCACATCTCGTCAAACTGACGAGATGTACGCGCCCGGCGGTCGGGGCGGGCCGTTTGTGCGTCTCGCGGTGCCGGGTGGCAGCATGGGAGCCGTGAGTGTGGCCCCCGCAGAGATCGAAGTCCCCCAGTCCGCCGAGCAGGCGTTCGCCGTCACCGAGCCGGACGTGCCCTGGGTGACGCTGGTGCACAACGATCCGGTCAACCTGATGAGCTACGTCACCTACGTCTTCCGCAGCTACTTCGGCTACTCCAAGGACAAGGCGCACCAGTTGATGCTCGACGTGCACCACAAGGGCCGCGCCGTGGTCTCCAGCGGCACCCGCGAGGAGATGGAGCGCGACGTGCAGGCGATGCACGGCTACGGGCTCTGGGCGACGCTGACGCAGGACCGCGGCTGATGCCCGGCCTGTTCGAGCCGGCTCCCGAGGGGCCGGGCGCCGCCGTCGTCCTCGACGCCGTCGAGATCTCCATCCTGCGCTCGCTGGGCGTGCAGCTCCTGGAGCTGATCGGACCGGGGGAGAGCGAGGACCAGGACCCGTTCGAGGCGCTGTTCAACGAGGGCCCGAGCGAGCCGCCCGCCGACCCCGCCCTCGCCCGGCTCTTCCCCGACGCCTACGGCGGCCCCGAGTCCTCCGGCGACGACGAGCAACTCCGGTCGTACGCTGCCGAGTTCCGCCGCTTCACCGAGCCCGACCTGCGTACCCGCAAGCGCGAGGACGCGCTCGCCGTCGTCCGCAGCCTGGACGCGCTCGCCGTGCCCGGCGACGACGGCGTCACCGTCCTCACCCTCGACGCCGAGGGCTCGCGGAGCTGGCTCGGCACCCTCAACGACCTGCGGCTCACCGTTGCCTCCCGACTCGACATCACGGACGAGGACGAGAGCGGCGAGCTGTACCGGCTGCCGGACGACGACCCGCGCAAGCCGATGGTGATGGCCTACCTGTGGCTCGGCGGGCTCCAGGAGAGCCTGGTCGACACCCTGCTCGTCTGAGCCGGGCGCGCGGCGGGGGAGCGCGCCGAGACCCCGCCGTGATCTTCGTTCGCTCAGCGAACGCTCAAATCGGGGTAACGATCGCATCACCGCCCTCGCGCGGTTCACCCATGCCCGTCCTTTTTGGCCGAATCTTCCCGTGACGTGCGCCACAACGGGCCGCCCGTCGCCTCCCGCCCGCCGTGATAGATCTTCCGGACCACCTGCCGGGACGCCACCCATGTCCCGGCCGGGGCGCCGGCAGACACCGTCAGGCACTCCAGCACGTACATCCGGGGGGATCGCGACCCGATCCGACGGCCGAGAGAAGGCCGCGGACCGGTATGGAGAAAGGCGCAGCACCCATGACCCAAGCGGTCGACCAGCACGACAACGGCAGCGAGGCCCTGACCGCGGACGGCACCACGTCCGGCGAGGGCTACACCCGCGCCCTCGGCGCCCGGCAGATCCAGATGATCGCCATCGGCGGCGCCATCGGCACCGGCCTGTTCCTCGGCGCCGGCAAGGCCATCGACCGCGCCGGGCCCAGCCTGATCCTGGCGTACGCGATCGCCGGCCTGGTCATCTTCTTCATCATGCGGGCGCTGGGCGAACTGCTCATGTACCGCCCCGTCTCCGGCTCGTTCTCCGAGTACGCGCGGGAGTTCGTCGGCCCGTTCTTCGGGTTCGTGACCGGCTGGACCTACTGGCTCTTCTGGGTCGTCACCGGCATCACCGAGGTCACCGCCGCCGCCACGTACATGACGTACTGGTGGGACATCCCGCAGTGGATCTCCGCGCTGGCCTTCACCGTCGTCCTCTACGGCGCCAACCTGATCTCCGTGAAGCTCTTCGGCGAGCTGGAGTTCTGGTTCTCGATGGTCAAGGTGACCGCGATCGTCGGCATGATCCTGATCTGCCTCGGCATCCTCACCCTCGGCTTCTCCGACGCAGGCGACACCGCGACCGTCGCCAACCTGTGGAACGACGGCGGGTTCTTCCCCGAGGGCATCGGCGGCACGCTGATGACGCTCCAGATCGTCATGTTCGCCTTCCTCGCCGTCGAGCTGGTCGGCGTCACCGCGGGCGAGGCCAAGGAGCCGAAGAAGGTGCTGCCGAAGGCGATCAACACCGTGCCGTGGCGCATCGCCGTCTTCTACGTCGGCGCGCTGATCATGATCCTTTCGGTCGTCCCGTGGAGCACGTTCGAGCCCGGTGTCTCGCCGTTCGTCGCCGCGTTCGAGGAGATGGGGCTCGGCATCGGCGCCGCGATCGTCAACTTCGTCGTGCTGACCGCGGCCCTGTCCTCCTGCAACTCCGGGATGTACTCCACCGGCCGGATGCTGCGCGACCTGGCCCTCAACGGGCAGGGCCCGAAGTTCTTCACCAAGCTGACGAGGAACGGCCTGCCGCTGGTCGGCACCACCTTCTCCGCCTCGCTCATGCTGGTCGGCGTCTGGATCAACTACCAGTGGCCCGGCGACGCGTTCAACTACGTCGTCTCCTTCGCGACCATCTCCGGCATGTGGGCCTGGATCATGATCCTGGTCAGCCAGCTGCGCTACCGCGCCAAGGCCGACCGCGGCGAGCTCCCGCAGTCGGAGTTCCGCGCCCCCGGCGCCCCGTACACCAGCTGGTTCGCGCTCGGGTTCATCGCGCTCGTCATCGTGATGATGGGCATCGACGAGGAGGCGCGGATCTCGCTCTACGCCGCCCCGTTCTGGGCCGCCGCGCTCGGCGTCGCCTACCTGGTGATCAAGGGCCGCAACCCCGACACCTTCGCCCGCAAGGAGGCCGTCGCCCCGCGCGACTGACCTCCGCGGACCGTGGCGGCCCTCCCCGGGCCCGCCCGGTCCCACCCCTCGGGCCGCCGCGTACCACCCCTCGGTACGCGGCGGCCCTTCTGCTTATGCTTCACCCCATGCTGACCATCACCCGGGCCCTGTACGACCAGATCGTCGCCCACGCGCGCGCCGACCACCCCGACGAGGCCTGCGGTGTGGTCGCCGGACCCGAGGGCCAGGGCCGCCCCGAGCGGTTCGTCCCGATGCTGAACGCCGCCCGCTCGCCCACGTTCTACGAGTTCGACTCCGGCGACCTGCTCAAGCTCTACCGCGAGATGGACGACCGCGACGAGGAGCCGGTGATCGTCTACCACTCGCACACCGCCACCGAGGCCTACCCCTCGCGCACCGACGTCACCTACGCCAACGAGCCCGGCGCGCACTACGTCCTGGTCTCCACCGCCGACACCGACGGCTCCGGCCCCTTCCAGTTCCGCTCGTACCGCATCGTGGACGGCGAGATCACGGAGGAGCCGGTCGAGGTCGTCGAGGCGTACTGAGCGAGGGCCGGGGGAGGGGGCGCGGGCCCGCGGGACGGCGGTCGCACGCGGCGCCGTCCGGCCCGCGAGACAAAGGCGTCCGCCTACTGAGATCACATATCGGGATCCGGACCGGGAATCGATACGATGACCGCATGGTTCTCCACGACGTGAGCGAAACGACGCCGAGCACACCGCTGCTCGTCGCGCGGTTGCACGTCGACCTGTGCCGGATCGCCGGCGCCATCTGTCGTACCGACTGACGAGTCGCCCCGCCTCCGCCCGCCCCACCGCGGGGCCGGGCACGGGCGCGCCCCCGGACGCACAGCCCCCCTTTCTCTCCCCGCATCACGACTGGAGCCCACGCCATGGCCATCGAGGTCCGCATCCCGACCATCCTCCGCACCTACACCGACGGCGCGAAGGCCGTCGAGGGCGAGGGTGCGACCCTCACCGACCTCTTCGCCGACCTGGAGACCCGCCACCCGGGCATCCGCGCCCGCATCGTGGACGGCGAGCAGCTCCGCCGCTTCGTGAACGTCTACCTCAACGACGAGGACGTCCGCTTCCTCGACGGCATCTCCACCAAGCTCAACGACGGCGACAACGTCACGATCCTCCCGGCCGTGGCCGGCGGCATGCGCTGATGCCGCGCTACGACTCCCCGCTCGCCGCCGTCGGCAACACGCCGCTGGTCCGGCTGCCCCGGCTCTCGCCGTCGGACGACGTGCGGATCTGGGCGAAGCTGGAGGACCGCAACCCGACCGGCTCGATCAAGGACCGGCCGGCGCTGCACATGGTCGAGCAGGCCGAGAAGGACGGCCGGCTCACCCCCGGCTGCACCATCCTCGAGCCGACCTCCGGCAACACCGGGATCTCGCTCGCCATGGCGGCGAAGCTCAAGGGCTACCGGATGATCTGCGTCATGCCCGAGAACACGTCCTCCGAGCGGCGCGAGCTGCTGCGGATGTGGGGCGCGGAGATCATCCCCTCGCCCGCGGTCGGCGGCTCCAACACCGCGGTCCGGGTCGCCAAGGAGCTCGCGGCGGACAACCCCGACTGGGTGATGCTCTACCAGTACGGCAACCCCGACAACGCGGGGGCGCACTACGCCACCACCGGGCCCGAGCTCCTCGCGGACCTCCCCTCCATCACGCACTTCGTCGCCGGTCTCGGCACCACCGGCACGCTCATGGGCGCCGGGCGCTACCTCCGGGAGCACAAGCCCGACGTCCGCGTCGTCGCCGCGGAGCCGCGCTACGACGACCTCGTCTACGGGCTGCGCAACCTCGACGAGGGGTTCGTCCCCGAGCTCTACGACGCGTCCGTCCTCACCACCCGCTACTCCGTCGGCTCCGCCGATGCGGTGCTGCGGACGCGGGAGCTGCTCCAGCAGGAGGGCATCTTCGCCGGCGTCTCCACCGGGGCGGTCCTCCACGCGGCGATCGGCGTCGGCCGCAAGGCGCTCGCCGCGGGGGAGTCCGCCGACATCGCCTTCATCGTCGCCGACGGCGGGTGGAAGTACCTCTCCACCGGCGTCTACACCGCGGAGACCACGGAGGTCGCCATCGAAACCCTCCGCGGCCAACTCTGGGCGTAGCCGAAGGCGGCTGCGCCGCGGGGCCCCTGCGGGGCGGGGGCCGACCGCGGTGGGCGCGTGCGGTCGCTGGGCGCTCGGCACCGTGGGCTGTGCCCACCCTTCCCCGAGCTCTCGGCTCCGCTCGAGCAGGGGAGGCCCCACTCGCCCTGCGGCACGATTGCCCACAGCGGTGGGGCGGACCACGACGCCGAGCGGCACGATCTCAGCGCGAGCAGCGCATTCTCGGCCCAGCCGCACAAAATCTCAGCCCGGCCGGCGATTGAGGCCGCCGGGCGGAGCCCGGTATCCGCGCCGGCAGGCGCGAAGCCGCCCGGCGAGGGTTGGGGGAAGGGGCGGGTGGGGGAGAAGAACGGGCCGGGCCTTCAGCGCGGGCGGACCTGGGACCAGAGGTCCGTGGGGAGGGTGCCGGCGGGGCGGCGGAAGTCGCGCAGGGGGACCTTGCGGACCTCGTCCGTCTCGAGGAAACTCGCCCGACCGCGCGCGTCGTCGACCGTCCCCGCCGGCAGGGCGACGACCCCGGGCCGCGCACCCGGATCGCGGGTCGTGATCTTCGCGACCCGCGCCGACCGCGCCCCCACGGACAGCACCAGGCACGGCCGGTCCTTCGCCCCCGCCCCGTCCTCGTAGGGCACCATCGCCCACCAGATGTCCCCGGCCCGCGGCCCCCGCGACGACGACGGCCGCGACGGCCCCCGCGGCGGCCGTGTCCGCCCCTCCGGCCGGGACGACCGGTTCCGCCCACCGGGCCGCGACGACCGCCCCCGTCCGTCCACGACCGCCGCGACCAGCGCGAGCAGGACGACCGCACCCAGCGCCCACCACCACATCTGCATGCCCCGAGGCTACCGGCGCGCGCCTCCGCCCGCGCTCCCCCCGAACGCGTGACACCGCAGGTGAGTTGCCCCACAACGGGCCTCCGCGCGGGCACAGCCCGTACCTCCGCGCCGTACGCTCGACAGATCGCACGACCCCCCGTGTCCACCGATGCCCGCGGAGGTCCCCGCTCCATGAAGCTCACCGTCGTCGGCTGCTCCGGGTCCTTCCCGTCCGCGGACTCGGCCTGCTCGAGCTACCTCGTCGAGGCCGACGGCTTCCGGCTGCTGCTCGACATGGGCAACGGCGCCCTGGGCGAGCTGCAGCGCCACTGCGGCCTCTACGACCTCGACGCGATCTTCCTCAGCCACCTGCACGCGGACCACTGCATCGACATGGCCGCGTACTTCGTCGTCCGCTACTACCGCCCCGACGGCGGCCGTTGCGAGCCGATCCCGGTGCTCGGCCCCGAGGGCACCGAGGAGCGCCTGACCTCGGCGCACGCGTCGACCCCGCACGAGCACGCGATGAGCGAGGTCTTCGACTTCCACACCCTGAAGTCCGGCTCGTTCGACATCGGCCCGTTCTCCGTCCGCACCGAGCGGGTGTCCCACCCCGTCGAGGCGTACGGCATCCGCATCGAGCACGGCGGCCGGTCGATCGTCTACTCCGGTGACACCGGCGTCTGCGACGCGCTGCACGAACTCGCCGACGGCTGCGACCTGTTCCTCTGCGAGGCCGCGTTCACGCTCGGCAAGGAGGACATCCCCGAGCTGCACCTCAACGGCCGCGAGGCCGGCGAGCACGCGGCCCGCGCGAACGTCGGCCGCCTCGTCCTCACCCACATCCCGCCGTGGACCGACGCCGAGCAGAACCGCACGGACGCGCGCGCGGTGTACGCGGGCCCGGTCGACCTCGCGGCGCCGGGCGCGGTGTACGAGGTCTGAGCGCCGGCGCGACGACGAAGGGGCCCGGAACCGTTGGACGGTTCCGGGCCCCTTCGCCGTGCCGCTACTGCGTCACTTGGTGATGTCCTCGATCTCCTCCTCGGGCTCGCGGCCCGGGGTGGTGAGGTTGAACTTGGTGATCGCGAACCGGAAGAGCACGTAGTAGACGACCGCGAAGACGAGCCCGATCGGGATGATCAGCCACGGCTTGGTCGCGAGGTTCCAGTTCAGCACGTAGTCGATGAAGCCCGCGGAGAAGGTGAAGCCCGCGTGCACGCCGAGCGCCCAGGTGACCGCCATGGAGAGCGCCGTCAGGACCGCGTGGATCGCGTAGAGCACCGGCGCGATGAACATGAACGAGAACTCGATCGGCTCGGTCACACCGGTGACGAACGAGGTCAGGGCCAGCGAGACCATCATGCCCATCACGGCCTTGCGGCGCTCGGGGCGGGCGCTGTGCGCGATGGCGATGGCGGCGGCCGGGAGGCCGAACATCATGATCGGGAAGAAGCCCGACATGAAGATCCCGGCGTTCGGGTCACCGGCGAAGAAGCGGTTGAGGTCACCGTGGACGACCTCGCCGGCCGCGTTGGTGAAGTCGCCGATCTGGAACCAGGAGACGGTGTTGACGAACTGGTGCATGCCGACCGGGATCAGCGCGCGGTTGATCAGGCCGAAGAGGCCCGCGCCGACGGCGCCGAGGCCCGTCATCCACTCGCCGAAGTTGCTGATGGCCTCACCGATCGGCTCCCAGACGAGGCCGAAGACCACACCGACCAGCGTGCCGACGAACGCCATGATGATCGGGACGAGGCGGCGGCCGTTGAAGAAGCCGAGCCAGTCGACCAGCTTGGTGCGGTGGAAGCGCTGCCACAGGACGGCGGCGAGCAGACCCATGATGATGCCGCCGAGGACGCCCGGGTTGTTGTAGGTCGCGGCGACGTCCGCGCCCTTCTGCACCTTGGCCTCGGTGATCGGGAACGCGGTGAGCACGTTCTTGTAGACCAGGAAGCCGACCAGGGCGGCGAGGGCCGTCGAGCCGTCGGCCTTCTTGGCGAAGCCGATGGCGACGCCGATGCAGAACAGCATCGGCAGGTTGTCGAAGACGGCACCGCCGGCGGTGGCGAACACGGCGGCCACCTTGTGCCAGCCGAGACCGTCGTCGCCGAAGACGTCCGGCTGACCGAGGCGGAGCAGGATGCCCGCCGCCGGAAGGACGGCGATCGGCAGCTGGAGGCTGCGGCCGACCTTCTGCAGGCCCTGGAACAGGCCGGCGCCCCGCTTCTTCGCGGGCGCGGCCGACTCGGTCGCGGTACTCATGTGCATCTCCATGCGCGTACGGGTGCCGCAAAGCCCTGGTGAAGATGATGGGGAGGCCGCGGCAGCCAGATGGTCTACACCACTCACTGGTGTAGACCTGTTGTAGCACGGTCGGGGATACATAAGGAACCTGCGGATTTCATGGCCTGGGTCACACCGGGACAAGACGTGCCGAAGCCCCCTGGAACCCGTGCTTCCAGGGGGCTTCGAGGACAACCGGAGTCGCGGACTCCGTGCCGCCCGCTACTTCACGTTCTCGGCCTCCCGCTCCTCCGCGTCGTCCTCGCGCCCGGGGGTGGGGATGTTGAACTTTGTGATCGCGAACCGGAAGACCGCGTAGTAGACCACCGCGAAGACGAGCCCGATCGGGATGATCAGCCACGGTTTCGTCGCCAGGTTCCAGTTGATGACGTAGTCGATGAGCCCCGCGGAGAACGTGAACCCGTCCTTGACCCCGAGCCCCCACGTGACCGCCATCGAGACACCGGTCAGCAGGGCGTGCACCGCGTAGAGCGCGGGCGCGAGGAACATGAACGAGTACTCGATCGGCTCGGTGATGCCG
Organism: Streptomyces sp. NPDC060194; assembly: GCF_042728285.1. Taxonomy (NCBI): domain Bacteria; kingdom Bacillati; phylum Actinomycetota; class Actinomycetes; order Kitasatosporales; family Streptomycetaceae; genus Streptomyces; species Streptomyces sp. NPDC060194. The sequence goes on from NZ_JBHWZH010000106.1 coordinate 19,094, forward strand.
GTGATGAATGAGGTCAGCGCGAGCGACACCATCAGGCCCGTCGTCTGCTTGCGCAGGTGCGGCTTGGCGCAGTGCGCCATGGCGAGGCAGGCCGCGGGCAGCGCGAACATCATGATCGGGAAGAAGCCGGTGGTGAAGAGGCCCGCGTTCGGGTCGCCGGCGAGGAACATGTTGATGTCACCGCGGGCGATCGTCCCGTCCGGCTTCTCGTAACTGCCGAACTGGAACCAGATCGGCACGCTGAGCACGAGGTGCAGGCCGACGGCGAGCAGGGCGCGGTTCGCGACGCCGAACATGCCCGCGCCCCAGGCGCCGAGTCCCGTCAGCCAGTCGCTGAAGCTGTCCAGCGCGCTGCCGACGGCCGGCCAGACCCACAGGCAGAGCGCGGCGAAGACGATCGCGACGAACGCCATGATGATCGGGACGAGGCGGCGGCCGTTGAAGAAGCCGAGCCAGTCCACCAGCCGCACCCGGTGGTAGCGCTGCCAGAAGAACGCGGCCAGCAGGCCCATGACGATGCCGCCGAAGACGCCCGGGTTCTGGTAGACGAACGCGCTCGCCGTGCCGTCGCCCGCCAGGCAGCCGACCGCGACCTCCTTGGAGCCGTCGGGGCAGTCCTCGGGGAACTGCTGCAGCACGGTGTAGTAGACGAGGAAGCCCGCCACCGCCGCGAGCGCCGTCGAGCCGTCCGCCTTCTTCGCCATGCCGATCGCGACGCCGACGCAGAACAGGAGCGGCAGGCCGAGCGAGCTGTTCAGCAGTGCGCCGCCCGCGCCGCCGATCACCTTCGCCGCGTCGGTCCAGCCGAGGCCGTCGTCGCCGAAGACGTCCGGCTGGCCGAGGCGGTTCAGGATGCCCGCCGCGGGGAGCACGGCGATCGGCAGCTGGAGGCTGCGGCCCATCTTCTGCAGGAAGCTGAGCAGGCCCTGGTGCCAGGGCACCCGCTGCGCGGCCGCGGCGTTGGTGGAGCTCATCGGCGTCCTTCCGGTTCCGCACCGTAGACTGGTGTAGACCACTTACGGCGACATGGTGCTGGTAGTCGCCATCCTGTGGCGCGGTGCGGTGGACCGCTCGCATAAGTGGTCCGAACGTGCGTTACGTTAAGAAAACGGACTGTTGGGTCCGGCCAGGACTTTTAACGAGGAGTCAGACATGGCCACCAAGGCTGAGAAGATCGTCGCCGGGCTCGGCGGTATCGACAACATCGAAGAGGTCGAGGGCTGCATCACGCGCCTGCGTACCGAGGTCAAGGACGCCGGTCTCGTCGACGAGGCCGCCCTCAAGGCCGCCGGCGCGCACGGCGTCGTCAAGATGGGCACCGCGATCCAGGTCGTCATCGGCACCGACGCGGACCCGATCGCGGCCGACATCGAGGACATGATGTAGGTCCCCGCCTCCCTCGAAGGGCCCGCCCCCGTCCGCCGGGGG
>NZ_JBHWZH010000107.1:0-20307 GCF_042728285.1 Streptomyces sp. NPDC060194
GCGTCGAGCCGCTCGCCCGGTCCCCCGCACACGATCGAGGAAAGAGTGCACCGCCCATGCCCCGGGTGCTCGTGGTGGAAGACGATCCGCAACTGGTCCGCGCCCTGAAGATCAACCTCCAGGCCAGGTCGTACGAGGTCGAGGCGGCCGGAGAGGGCGCCACAGCCCTACGGATCGCCGACGTCTGGCGGCCCGACGTGGTCCTGGTGGACCTGGGCCTGCCGGACATGGACGGCGTCGAGCTCATCCGGACGCTCAGGGCTTCGAGCCGCGTGCCCGTCCTGGTGCTCTCGGCCCGCCACCTCTCGGAGGAGAAGGTGCGGGCCCTGGACGCAGGCGCCGACGACTACGTCACCAAGCCGTTCAGCATGGACGAACTCCTCGCCCGGCTGCGCGCCGCCACCCGCCGACGCGATCCGGTGCGGGTCGAGAGTGCCGTGCCGACGGTCGTGGCCACCGACGACCTCACCATCGACCTGGTCGCCAAGAAGGTCCGCCGCGAGGAACGGCTCGTCCGGCTGACTCCGACCGAGTGGCACCTGCTGGAGATCCTGGTGTCCAGGCCCGGACACCTCGTGCCCCGGCGCACCCTGCTCACCGAGGTGTGGGGCCCCGGTCACGCACGCAACTCGAACTACCTGCGGGTCTACATGGCCCAGCTCCGGCGGAAGCTGGAGCGCGACCCCGCCCACCCCCGCCACATCATCACCGAGGCGGGCATGGGCTACCGCTTCGAGCCCTGACAGCCTCCTCACGGAAGAAGTAGAGATCACCATGGGACGCGGCAAGCTGCGGATCTACCTCGGCTCGGCCCCGGGCGTCGGCAAGACCTACGCCATGCTCTCCGAGGCCCACCGGCGGGTGGAGCGCGGCACCGACGTGGTCGTCGGGTTCGTCGAGCACCACAGCCGGCCGCGCACGGAGGTCATGCTGACCGGTCTGGAGTCCGTTCCGCGGCGCGAACTGGAGTACCGGGGCGGTACGTTCACCGAGATGGACCTGGACGCGGTTCTCGTGCGCGCCCCGTCCGTGGCCCTGGTCGACGAGCTCGCCCACACCAACGTGCCGGGCTCGCGGAACGCCAAGCGGTGGCAGGACGTCGAGGAGCTGCTGAAGGCCGGCATCGACGTCGTCTCCACCGTGAACATCCAGCACCTGGAGTCGCTCGGCGACGTCGTGGAGTCGATCACCGGGGTGCGGCAGCGGGAGACGGTGCCGGACGAGGTGGTGCGGCGGGCCGACGAGATCGAGCTCGTCGACATGTCGCCGCAGGCGCTGCGCCGCCGGATGGCGCACGGCAACATCTACCAGCCCGACAAGATGGACGCCGCCCTCTCGAACTACTTCCGGCCGGGCAACCTCACCGCCCTGCGCGAGCTGGCCCTGCTGTGGGTCGCGGACCGGGTAGACGAGTACCTGCGGCAGTACCGGGGCGAGCACGACATCCGGACCACATGGCAGGCGCGCGAGCGCATCGTCGTGGGACTCACCGGCGGGCCCGAGGGCCGCACCCTCATCCGCCGGGCCGCGCGGCTCGCGGAGAAGGGCGCCGGCGGCGAGGTGCTCGCCGTCTACGTCGCCGCCAGCGACGGCCTGGTGAGCGCCTCCCCCCGGGAACTCGCCGACCAGCGCACGCTGGTCGAGGACCTCGGCGGAACCTTCCACCACGTCATAGGGGACGACATCCCCTCCGCGCTCCTGGAGTTCGCCCGCGGGGTCAACGCCAGCCAGATCGTGCTGGGCGTCAGCCGCCGCAAGACCTGGCAGTACGTGCTGGGCCCCGGAGTCAGCGCCACCGTCGCCCGCGACTCGGGTCCCGACATCGACGTCCACCTGGTCACCCACGACGCCGTCGCGAAGGGCCGCGGCCTGCCCCTCCCCCGCGGTGCACGGCTGGGGCGGAGCCGGGTCATCTGGGGCTGGCTGGCCGGACTGGCGGGACCCGCGCTGCTCACCCTGCTGCTGAGCACCGTGGTGCCCGACCTCGGGCTCGCCAACGACATGCTGCTGTTCCTGACGGCGACCGTCGCGGCGGCGCTGCTGGGCGGCCTGCTGCCGGCCCTGGCGTCCGCCGCGTTCGGGTCGCTGCTGCTCAACTACTACTTCACGCCGCCGCTGCACCGGTTCACCGTCTCAGACCCCAAGAACATCGTCGCCATCGTCATCTTCGTCGGAGTCGCGGTGTCCGTGGCCTCCGTCGTCGACCTCGCGGCCCGCCGCACCCACCAGGCGGCCCGGCTGCGGGCCGAGTCGGAGATGCTCTCCTTCCTCGCCGGCAGCATCCTGCGGGGCGACAACTCGCCCACCTCGCTCCTGGAGCGTCTGCGCGAGACGTTCGCGATGGAGTCCGCGGCCCTGCTCGAACGCGCCGGCGAGGTCGAGCCGTGGACGTGCGCGGTGTCCGTCGGTGCGCATCCGGTCGGACGGCCGGAGGAGGCCGACGTCGACATCCCCGTCGGGGAGAACCTCGCGCTCGTGCTCACCGGCCGTGCCCTCCCGGCGTCCGACCGCCGGGTCCTCGGCGCGTTCGCCGCGCAGGCGGTCGTGACCCTGGACCGGCAGCGGCTCGTCGGCCAGGCCGAGGAGGCGCGCAAGCTCGCCGAGAGCGACCGCTTCCGCACCGCGCTGCTCGCCGCAGTCAGCCACGACCTGCGCACTCCGCTGGCCGGGATCAAGGCCTCCGTCACCTCGCTGCGTTCGGACGACGTCGCCTGGTCCGCCGAGGACCAGGAGCTGCTCCTCGAAGGGATCGAGGAGGGCGCCGACCGGCTCGCGGCCCTGATCGGCAACCTCCTGGACATGTCCCGCCTCAACACCGGGACCGTCGTCCCCGTCATCAGGGAGACCGACCTCGACGAGGTGGTCCCCATGGCACTCGGCGGCGTCCCCGAGGGCAGCGTGGAGCTGGACATCCCGGAGACGCTCCCCATGGTCGCCGTCGACCGCGGACTGCTCGAACGGGTCGTCGCCAACATCGTCGAGAACGCCGTCAAGTACAGCCCGGACGGCCGGCCCGTCCTCGTCTCCGCCAGCAGCCTGCGCGACCGGGTCCAGCTCCGCGTCGTCGACCGCGGACCGGGCGTCCCCGACCAGGCCAAGGGCAGCATCTTCGAACCCTTCCAGCGCCTGGGCGACGCGCCGGCCGGAGCCGGTGTAGGCCTCGGCCTCGCGGTCGCCCGCGGCTTCACCGAGGCCGTCGGCGCCACCCTCACCGCCGAGGACACCCCCGGCGGGGGCCTCACGATGGTCCTCGAACTCCCGACCGCCGGCCGCTCGTCCGGAGACGGCCCGGACAGCCCGGCCGGGGCCGCCTCCTGACGACACGACCCCGCGGCCCGACGTGGGCGGAAGCCCGGCTCAGCCGCGCGGCCCGCCCGCATCCGAGAGCAGGTTCTCGAGCTCCCGGCCGGCTTCCTCGTATCCCGCGTCGGAGATCCGCTGCAGCTCGCTCAGGTCGCCGGCCGCCACCGCCCGCCGGGTGAGCAGGAGCCCGGCACGCTCGGACCCCTCGTCGAGGAGGTCGCTCAGTTCCGCAAGGTCGCCTGCCGCGTCGGCGAGGTCGGCGAGCCGCTCCAGCGCGGTCTCGTTGCCCGCGTCCGCCACCTCGCGCAGGGCGCCCCGGTCAGGGGTCGTGGGGTTCGTCATGACGCCATGCTGCGGCCCTGCCCCAGGGGGAAGGTCAAGTGGGACGATGGCCGGGTGATCACCATCGGGCAGTTGGCCGGGTACGTCGGGGTGTCGACGAAGACCGTCCGCGTCTACCACGACAAAGGGCTGCTCCCGGAGCCGGAGCGGGACGCGTCCGGCTACCGGCGCTACGACGCGCAGGCCGTCGCCCAGCTCGTCAAGATCCGCACGCTCGCGGAGGCCGGTGTCCCGCTGGCCCGCATCCGCGGCCTTCTGGCCGCGAGCGACACGGAGTTCCGGCAGGCGCTGGACAGGATCGACGACGACCTCACCGTGCGCATCGACGCGCTGCGGGGGACGCAGGAGCGCCTGCGCGACCTCGCGGCGGGACGACGGGCGCTTCTGCCCGCCGAGGTCGGCACGTATGTGGACGACCTGACGTGCTGGGGCTTCTCCGCCCGGTGGACCGATCTGCAACGCGACTTGTGGATCCTCGTGTTCGCGACCCACCCGGAGCGTGCCGCCGACCTGTTCCGCGACCAGGCCGCGACCCTGAGCGACCCGGCTCTGCGCGGGCTCTTCCTCGACTACGACCGCGCGCACGGCCTCGATCCCGACGACCCCCGCATCGCCGACCTCGCCCGCCGGATCACCGCCGCGATCGGGACGCGCTACGCCGATCAGGCGCCTCCCGAGGTGGACGCCGCCTCGGCCGTGCCCGCCCTCGTCCAGGACACCGTGAACGCCTCCTCTCCCGCCTGGCAGCGCCTCGACACCCTCATCCGCGCGCAACTCGGCGCCCGCACCGCCGGATGAGCGGCCCCACGGCCTGCCGCGCCGGGTGTATCGCGATGTAGCGTCAGGACTGTCACCACTCCGCCGGCCCTGCCGGGCGGAGACCCACGAGCGGACCGGACGGAAGCATGCCGGAAGAGAAACCAGCCACCGGAACGCAGGCCGGGGTCGTCCCGCCGTCGGAGCTGCGCGCCTCGCACGCGGACCGCGACCGCACAGTGGACGTGCTGCGCGTCGCAGCGGGCGACGGGCTGCTCGACGCCGACGAACTCGACGAGCGCCTGGAGATCGCCCTGTCGGCGCGGACCCGGGGCGAGCTGGCCGCCCTCACCGTCGACCTGCCGACCACCGCGGGCGGTGCGGCGGCCGAGGTGAAGGACGTCGTCCGGATCGAGCGGGCCTTCGGCGGCCCGATCCTCCGGACCGGGCGCTGGGTGCTCCCCCGGCGGCTGGAACTCGCCGTCGCCTGGTGCGACGTGACGCTCGACCTCACCGAGGCCGTCCTCACCCAGGACGCCCTGCGGATCGACGTGGGGATGGCCGGGAAGACCCTGAAGGTGATCACCGCGCCCGGCGTCGAGGTCGACGTCGACGGGTTGGCCCTCGTCCACTGCAGGCTCCGCCACCGCCGCGCGCCCCAGGACCCGGCCAGGCCCACCCGGCTGCGGGTCGAGCTGGTCGGTCAGAAGGTCCACGGCAGGGTGGTGGTGCGGCCCGCGCGCCGCACGCTCGGCCAGTGGCTGCTGCGCAGGCCGGCGGCCCTGCCCTCGGGCCGCTGACCGTGACGGGGTCTACATCAGCCCCTCCGCGAGCGGTCCGAGGGACAGGACGGGCAGGAAGTTGAGCAGGGTCAGGAGCACGGCCGCGGCGGTGGCCAGGAGGACGAAGGTGGCGCCCCGCGCCTGGAGCGTGCCGGCGGTGACGGCTCCCGGTTCCTGCCGGGCGAGGCGTCTGGCGAGGGCCAGCAGGAAGGCGATCGGAAGGTAGCGGCCGATCAGCATCGCCGCCGTCATCAGCAGGTTGTGGAAGTCGATGGCGCCGTTGAAGCCCGCCATGGCACTGCCGTTGCTGTTGACGACGGAGGTGTAGGCGTAGACCACCTCGGTGAGCCTGTGGGACCCGGTGTTGGTCATGGACGACTGCCCGTGGCCGAGCGCCATGGCCAGGGAGGCGCTGACCAGGATCGTGGCCGGTCCGACGAGCGAGTACAGGACGACGTAGCGCATCTCGCCGGCGCCGAGCCGCTTGCCGAGGAACTCGGGGGTGCGGCCGACCATCAGGCTGCCGAGGAAGACCGCGACCATCGTCACCATGAGGAGCCCGTACAGGCCGCTGCCGGTGCCACCGGGGGCGATCTCGCCGAGCATCATCCCGGCGAGCAGGACGCCGCCGCCGAGCGCGGAGAAGCTGTCGTAGGACGAGTTGAGGGCACCGTCGGCTGAGGCGGTGGCGGCGACGCCGAACAGCGTCGAGCCGGGGACGCCGATCCGGGTCTCGACCCCTTCGTACGCCCCGCCGACGGCCTCGGTGACGGTTCCGGTGTGCGTGCTCTGGGCGAGCGAGCCGGCCGCGAGGAGCAGGCCGAAGAGGATGCCGACCACCGCGAGCAGGGTCCAACCCTGGCGCAGGGAGCCGACCATGCGGCCGTAGGTGCGCAGGAAGGCGGTGGGGACCAGCAGCATGAGCACGATGGAGAGCGCGTTGGTCGTCGCCGAGGGGTTCTCCAGCGGGTGGGAGGAGCTGGCGTTGAAGAAGCCGCCGCCGTCCCCCGACATCAGCTTGATCGACTCCCAGGAGCCCACCGGTCCGCCGGTCAGTGTCTGTTGACCTCCGCCGAGGGTGGTGACGGTCTGCGCCCCGGTCAGGTTCTGCTGGACGCCGAGGGCGACGAACACCAGACCGGCGACGACCGCCAGCGGGAGCAGGACGCGCAGGACGCAACGGGTAAGGTCCACCCAGAAGTTGCCCAGTTCGGTGGCGTTCCTCCGCACGAGCCCCCGGATCAGCGCGAGCGCGGCGCCATGCCGACCGCCGCGGACGCGAAGGCCTGGGCGGCTTTCCACCGCGGCCGGGTCCTCGCCGTCGCCTGCTCCCGCTTCACCGGCAGCCGCTGCGAGGACGTGGCCTGCGCCACCGATCCATCGGGACGACGGCAGCACCTCGCCCTCGCCTGTGTCGCCGGGCTCACAGCGGACATCGCCGCGCGCGGCCGGACGGCGACATGGAGCTGCTCGACGGCGAACAGGGCGAGTCGGCTGCTCGCCTGGACCCCCGGCTTCCGTCTCGCCCGCGAGTACGTGCACCACACGACCGGGGCCGCCGCCGTCGCCGCCTCCGTGCCGGAGCACGCGGCCGCGTGAGCGGACCGTACGGCCCTCTCTAGGCGTCCGGGACCAGCGCGCGCGGGTCGTCCTCCCGGCCGTCGGCGGCCGATCGCCGCCCCGACGCGTCGAGCACGAGTGCGGCCAGGCAGGCGAGGTCGGCGGCGACGAGTCGCGCCTCCACCGAGGGCACGACGGACTCGTCGGCGGGCGTCATGAGGAAGCGCCCGCCGACCCGGCCGGCCGCGACCGTTGGCAACGCGACCGTTCCCTCGGGCCAGCCCTGGCGTTCCAGATCCCAGATCCAGCCGTCCACCCGGAGCGAACCGTCGGGCCTGAGGACCGCGGCGGCGGTCCCTCCCGGCCCCGGGACGGCTGTGAACCGGCACTCCCGGAGGTCCAGGACGTCCACGAGGTCCTGGCGGATCCGTTCCAGCAGCTCGGGGCCCGTCCGGCCACCCGACCGCACGAGGCGGAACGTGTCGTGCAGCCGCTCCAGGTGCTCCGCGTCGAGCACCGCGGCCGACGTCATCACCCGTCCGCGCGCGGCGATCTGGGAGACCACCAGGCCGACGACGAGCATCAGGACCGCCAGCTCGACGTCGTCGCGGTCGCGGATCCGGAAGCTCAGATAGGGCTCGGTGTGGAAGAAGTCGAGCCAGGCCGCCGCGGATACGGCGGCCAGCGCCCCGGCCCAGCGGTTGCCGAACGCCGCGACGGCGACGACCACGAAGACCAGGACGAGGGCCAGGTTGACGGGGGCGAGGGTCGTCCGGGCGGGCAGGAGAGCCAGAGCCGCCAGGAGAGGTGCGAGGAGCGCTGCCGCAACCGCGGCCGTGTCCCGGAACGGCATACGCATGATCGGCCTCCTCGGCGGCCCGCGGCGGGGCCTCGTCCTCCTCCAGCCTGCGCCCGGTGTGAGAAAGGCGACCCCGCCGCAGCCGATCTTTACGGTTCCCTGACGCCTTAGCCCCAGAGGCCCTGGCTCGGGGTGCCTAGGCTGGCTCGGCCGCAGGTCAGGCGGCACCCCCTCGTCCAGCAGAACCCAGGAGCTCTCCCATGACCACCACGAGCACGGTGCGCGGCGACAGGCTGCGCGCGTGGATGCTGGAGGGCTTGTCCGACATGGGCAAGGGCAGGCCGTCCCGGCCGAAGGCGTCCGCTCCGGACGCCGGGCACAAGGGCCAGCCCTGGTACCGGGTGATGTGCCTCACCGGCGTCGACTACTTCTCCACGCTCGGCTACCAGCCCGGCATCGCCGCCCTGGCCGCCGGACTGCTGTCTCCCGTCGCGACGATCGTGCTGGTGGTCGTGACCCTCGCGGGCGCCCTGCCCGTCTACCGCCGGGTGGCGGAGGAGAGCCCGCACGGCGAGGGCTCGATCGCGATGCTGTCGCGGCTGCTGTCCTTCTGGAAGGGCAAGCTCTTCGTCCTGACCCTGCTCGGCTTCGCGGCGACCGACTTCCTCATCACCATCACGCTCTCCGCGGCGGACGCCTCGACGCACCTGGTGGAGAACCCGCACCTCGAGTCCGCGCTGCACGACAGGCAGCTGGTCATCACGATGATCCTCATCGCGCTCCTCGGCGCGGTGTTCCTCAAGGGCTTCCTGGAGGCCATCGGCGTCGCCGTCGCCCTCGTCGGGGCGTACCTCGCGCTCAACGTCGTCGTCGTGCTGGCGGGGCTGTGGCACGTCGCGACGGAGGGGCACGTCGTCACCGACTGGACCGCCGCGCTGACCCAGGAGCACGGCAACGTCTTCGTCATGATCGGAGTGGCGCTGATCGTCTTCCCGAAGCTGGCGCTCGGACTGTCCGGCTTCGAGACCGGCGTGGCCGTCATGCCGCACGTGAAGGGCGACCCCGGGGACACCGAGGCGAGGCCCGCGGGCCGGATCCGCGACACCAAGAAGCTCCTGACCACCGCAGCACTGATCATGAGCGGATTCCTCATCTGCACCAGCTTCATCACCACCGTGCTCATCCCGCACAAGGAGTTCGAGTCCGGCGGCGAGGCCAACGGCCGGGCGCTGGCCTTCCTCGCCCACGAGTACCTGGGCAGCGTCTTCGGCACGGTCTACGACGTGTCGACCATCGCCATCCTCTGGTTCGCCGGCGCCTCGGCCATGGCGGGCCTGCTCAACCTGATGCCCCGCTACCTGCCCAAGTACGGCATGGCCCCGCACTGGGCCCGCGCCGTACGCCCCATGGTGATCGTCTTCACCCTGGTCGCCTTCCTGGTCACCTGGATCTTCGACGCCGACGTCGACGCCCAGGGCGGCGCGTACGCCACCGGCGTGCTCGTGCTGATCTGCTCGGCGGCCGTCGCGGTGACGATCGCCGCGCGCAAGGCGGGCCAGCGCGGCTGGACGATCGCCTTCGGCGCGATCTCGGTCGTCTTCCTCTACACCACGGTCGTCAACGTCATCGAGCGCCCCGACGGCGTGAAGATCGGCGCCTGCTTCATCGCCGGCATCATCCTGATCTCGCTGCTGTCCCGGCTCGGCCGCGCCTTCGAACTCCGCGTCACCGACATCACCCTGGACGACACGGCCGAACGGTTCATCCAGGACGTCTCCCGCCGCACCCCTCGCTTCATCGCCAACGAGCCGGACGCCCGCGACGCGGCCGAGTACCGCGACAAGATCGAGCAGATCCGCGCGGACAACGACCTCTCGACGGCCGAGGACGTCGTCTTCGTCGAGGTCACCGTCACCGACCCGTCCGAGTTCGAGGCCGGGCTCACCGTCCGCGGCGAGGTCCTCCACGGCCGCTACCGGGTCCTGACCGTCGAGTCGTCGTCCGTCCCCAACGCCCTCGCCGCGCTCCTCCTGCACGCCCGCGACCGCACGGGGACCCGGCCCCACATCTACTTCGAGTGGACCGAGGGCAACCCGTTCAGGAACTTCCTGCGCTTCTTCCTCCTCGGCCACGGCGAGGTCGCCCCCGTCACCCGCGAGATCCTCCGCGAGGCGGAACCCGACCGCGACCGCCGCCCCGGCGTCCACGTCGGCTGACCCGCCTCGCGCGGGCTGACAGGCTGACAGATCAACTTCCGGCGGGCAGGATGGTGCGACATGACTACCGCACGAACACCGGAACACCCGCCCATCTACGCGTCCTTGGTCGCCGAACTCGGCGACGTCCTGAACGAGTCCCGGGCCGTGGCCCGACGCACGCAGGAGGAGTCGCGCCGGGCGCTGGACTGGAACGCGCTGGGCCGGCCCGGCCCCGAGGGGCGGTCGGACCGCGGGTTCTCCGCCTTCGGCTGAGGGGCGGGCGAGCCGTCAGGCCGGACGCCGACCGGTCCCGGAGCCCCGCGGGTACGGGCGACGCGTCGCGGGGTCCCGCCCCCGACGCCCTCCGCACCCCCGTCGTCCTCGCACCGTCCGCAACACCGCTGGTGAGCGACGTCGCGGGCGGCCGCGTCGTCTAGTGTGTCGGGCGACGGGATACGCGCGGCGTACGACGGAGGGGTCCGAGGTGGAATGGCGTGGGTTCGCGCAGGACATGGCGTCGCTGGCGCGGGAGCTCCTGGCGCAGGACTCCGTGGACGCGACGCTCGCCCGGATCACCCGGGCGGCCACCGAGCGGATCCCGGGGTGCGACGAGGCGGGCGTCCTGGTGCTGAGCGGCCGCACGGTGCGCTCCCTGGCGCCGACGGGTGACCTGGTCGTGGAGAGCGACCGACTGCAGGAGCGGCTGCAGGAGGGCCCCTGTTTCGACGCCGCCCGCCCCGAGACCCGCGAGCGGGTCTACCGCATCCGGGACTTCACGAAGGAGCATGCCGAGTTCACGCAGTACGTTCCGCAGGCCCGTGAGCTCGGGGTCGGCAGCATGATGGGCTTCCTGCTCTACACGCAGGAGCAGGAACTCGGGTCCCTCGACGTGTACTCCCGCGAGCCGGGCGCCTTCTCCGAGGACGACGAGGTGGCGGGCTGGCTGCTGGCCTCCCACGCCGCGGTCGCCCTCGCGGCCGCCCGCAGCCACGCCCAACTGGAACAGGCGCTGTCCACCCGCCATCTCATCGGGGAGGCGATGGGCATCCTCATGGGCAGCAGGAGACTGAGCGAGGACGAGGCCTTCGCCGTGCTGCGCCGCTACTCGCAGGAGCACAACGTCAAGCTCCGGGAAGTCGCCCGGCGGATCACCGAGCACGGATCGATATGAGCGCGCCGCGGTGGACGGTGGGGCCGAGGGCGACGTAGCCGCCCGGGGCCGACGCCGGGCAGGCGTGCGCTCCCGGGCGCGGTCCGCCGAGGTCGATGTCCGGGTCGTACGGCGTGGCGCCGAGGCACGCCTCCGCGTCCGGCGTCAGGTCGTGTCCGGCTCGACGCCCGCACCCTCCGGGGTGTCCTCGCGGTGGAGGAAGGCGCTCAGGAGGTCGCCGACGGGGTGGTCGGCCTCGGACGGGTGGCGGAGGGCCACCGTCGGGTCGATGGTGTACCGGTTGCGGCGGCCCACCCGGGTGCGGGTCAGGTACGCGGCGGCCTCCAGGTCCGCGACGATGATCTGCACCGCCCGCTCGGTGATGCCGATGGCGGCGGCGACGTCGCGCAGTCGGATCTCGGGGTCGCGCGCGAGCTGCATGAGCACCCGAGCGTGGTTGGTCAGGAACGTCCACTGGTCGCCGCGTGCCGATGAGCTGCTCATGGCGTCCATCTTACGAACTCTGCTTCGCGTGTCACGAGACCGTATGCGAATATATATTAGCGAAATCGATTTCGCGTAACCGTTGACGTACGTCAGCGGCGAGGAGACCCTGGGGAGACGCCCGTGACCGCTCCACCTCTCGCCACAGGGCCGTCCGGGCTCCGGAAAGGAGACGTTCCGCGATGAACGACCTGTCGTTCCCTGTCCCCCTGTGGGTGTGGGCCGCGGTCACCGTAGGCATCTGCGTGATGCTCGCCGTCGACCTGGTCGCGCACCGCGACAACCACGTGATCGGCTTCCGCGAGGCCGCCGTCTGGAGCTCGGTCTGGATCGCGATCGGTCTCGGTTTCGGCCTCGTGCTGCTGGCGTGGCAGGGCGGCGAGGTGTCCTCCACCTACTACGCCGGCTACCTGATCGAGAAGGCGCTCTCGATCGACAACGTCTTCGTGTTCGCCCTTGTCTTCTCGTTCTTCGCCGTCCCCGACGCCTACCAGCACAAGGTGCTCTTCTGGGGCGTCCTCGGGGCGCTCGCGGCGCGACTCGTGTTCATCTTCGTCGGCGCCGAACTGCTCCAGGTCTTCTTCTGGACCGCCTACGTCTTCGGCGCGTTCCTGATCTGGACCGGCTGGAAGATGGCCGTGTCCAAGGACGAGGAGGTCCATCCGGACCGCAACCCGGTCGTCCGCCTGGTGAAGAAGCTCATCCCCACGGACCCGTGGTTCCACGACGACAGGTTCTTCGTCCGCCGCAACGGCAAGCGCGTCGCGACCCTGCTGTTCGTGGTCCTGGTCGCCGTCGAGGCCACCGACCTGATCTTCGCGATCGACTCCGTCGCCGCCGTCCTCGCCATCACCACCAACACGTTCCTGGTGTGGACCGCGAACGCCTTCGCCGTCCTCGGCCTGCGCAGCCTCTACTTCTGCCTCGCCGGGCTGCTGCGCCGCTTCGCCTACCTCCACTACGGCCTCGCGGTCCTGCTCGCCTTCGCCGGCGTCAAGCTCATCCTCTCCGAGACGCCCGTCGGCAAGCTCCCCATCCCGCTCACGCTCGGCGTGATCGTCGTGACCATCACCGTCTCCATCGGCTGGTCACTGATCGCCACCCGCGGTCGGCCCGACGAAACCGCCGACGGGCCGACCGGGAACGCTCCCGCCGGTGACGGCCGACCGACACGTGGCACCGGGTCGGGCTGAGGTGGACGCACCCGACGGTGGCCGCGAGGCCACCGGGTCGGGGAGAGTGGGGGCCATGACGGTGATCCAGCGCCTGACGGGCGTGTACCAGGCGGACGGCGGCCTCATCGGTGAGATCGGCTACGCGGTGCGGAAGGCGACGGGCCGCGGCCACTGCGCACTGTGCGACGTGACGCACCGCGGCATCCGGGCGAAGCCGGAGTGGACGGCCTGGGTCGCCTCGCTCCCCGTCCCGTTCGACCTGGTCCACCTCAACGAGCGGAGCGCCGAGGTGCGCGCCTTCACCGACGGGATCACCCCCTGCGTCGTGGCGCACACCGGCCAGGGGCTGCGCCTGGTCCTGGACCGTACCGCGCTCCCACGCACGGCAGGCGACGTCGACGCCTGCGCCGCGGCGCTGTCCGCCGGTGTGCGGGAGGCCGGTCTGAGCTGGCCGGCGGACGGCGGCGGTCCCACGGGGCCCCAGCCTTCGCCGTACGGCTGAGGGCGACTCCGGTGGGTTCCTTCCGGATGCTCCGATGCTCGCCAATACTGGACCTCGACGGTCAGCACCGAGCGACTGCGGGGAACCTGACGGATCGTCCGCGATCCCAGCAGGAGGTCAGCATCACCACCGCCGGAGGCCGCTGAGGGGGCGCTCAGCGACCTACGACCGCGAGAAAGCCTCTGAACAGGCAGAACGACGTTCAGCGGGCCAGTTGCCAGACTCCCGAGGAGGAACCGTTGAAGATGCTCATCAACGTCGCGGAGACCGTGGTGGCGGATGCCCTGCGTGGCATGGCCGCGGCGCATCCGGAGCTGAACGTGGACGTCGAGCGGCGCGTGATCGTGCGGCGGGACGCGCCGGTGGCGGGGAAGGTGGGGCTGGTGTCCGGCGGGGGGTCGGGGCACGAGCCGCTGCACGGGGGGTTCGTCGGGCCGGGGATGCTGACCGCGGCGTGTCCGGGCGAGGTGTTCACGAGTCCGGTCCCGGACCAGATGGTGCGGGCCGCCGCGGTGGCCGACAGCGGGGCGGGGGTGCTGTTCGTGGTGAAGAACTACACGGGCGACGTCCTCAACTTCGACATGGCGTCCGAACTCGCCGAGGACGAGGGCATCCAAATCGCCCGGGTCCTCGTCGACGACGACGTGGCGGTGACCGACAGCCTGTACACGGCGGGCCGCCGCGGCACGGGCGCGACGCTGTTCGTGGAGAAGATCGCCGGGGCGGCGGCCGAGGAGGGCGCGCCGCTGGAGCGGGTGGAGTCGATCGCCCGGGAGGTCAACGCCCGCTCGCGGAGCTTCGGGGTGGCACTGAGCGCGTGCAGCACGCCCGCGAAGGGCGGTGTCACCTTCGACCTGCCGGCCGGGGAGCTGGAGCTCGGCGTCGGCATCCACGGCGAGCCGGGCCGCGAGCGGCGGCCGATGATGACGTCCGGGGAGATCGCGGACGTCGCCCTGGACGCGATCCTGGAGGACCTGCGGCCGCGCAATCCGGTCCTCGCCCTGGTCAACGGCATGGGCGGCACGCCCCTGCTGGAGCTGTACGGCTTCAACGCCGAGGTGCAGCGGGTGCTCACCGAGCGCGGGGTCGCCGTCGCCCGGACACTGGTGGGGAACTACGTCACCTCGCTCGACATGGCGGGCTGCTCGGTGACGCTGTGCGAGATCGACGAGGAACTGCTGCGGCTGTGGGACGCGCCGGTGAGCACGCCGGCCCTGCGCTGGGGAAGGTGAGGACCGCCGTGCTGGACGCCGACTTCTTCCGCCGCTGGATGGCGGCGACCGCGGCCGCCGTCGACCGGGAGGCGGACCGGCTGACCGACCTGGACTCGGCGATCGGCGACGCCGACCACGGGAGCAATCTGCGCCGCGGGTTCACCGCCGTGGCCGCCGCCGTCGGGAAGGAGCCGGCGACGCCCGCCGCGGTGCTGAAGCTGGCGGGCGGGCAGCTGATCTCCACCGTGGGCGGTGCCTCCGGGCCGCTGTACGGGACGCTGCTGCGCCGGACGGGCAAGGCGCTCGGCGACGACGCGGCGGACGTCTCGCGCGAGCAGCTGGCCGAGGCGCTGCGGGCCGGCGTCGACGCGGTGGCGCAGCTCGGCGGCGCGGCGCCGGGCGACAAGACGATGCTGGACGCGCTCGTACCCGCGGTGGACGCGCTGGCCGACTCCTTCGCCGCCGCCCGGGCGGCGGCCGCCGCCGGCGCGGAGGCGACGGTCCCGCTGCGGGCGCGCAAGGGACGGGCCAGCTACCTGGGCGAGCGGAGCGTCGGGCACCAGGACCCCGGGGCGGCCTCCGCCGCGCTGCTGGTCGCCGCCCTCGCGGAGGTGGCCGGTGAGTGACGCGGTGGGCGTCGTGCTCGTCTCGCACAGCGCGGCGGTGGCGTCGTCGGTGGCGGAGCTCGCGCGCGGGCTGGCGGGCGGCGCCGAGGTGCCGGTCGCGGCGGCGGGCGGGCTGCCCGACGGGTCGCTCGGGACGAGCGCGGAGCTGATCGTGGAGGCGGCGCGGTCCGTCGACCGGGGGGCGGGCGTCGCCGTCCTGGTGGACCTGGGGAGCGCCGTCCTGACGGTGAAGGCGCTGCTCGCGGAGGGCGACGAGCTGCCGGCGGGGACCCGCCTGGTGGACGCACCGTTCGTCGAGGGCGCCGTGGCGGCGGTGGTGACGGCGGCGGCCGGATCGGACCTCCGCGCAGTGGCAGCGGCGGCCGGCGAGGCGTACGCGTACCGCAAGGTGTAGCGGGCCGAAGGCCTCCCGGAGCGACCACGGGGCGCTGTGCTCCCGACTCGCGCCCTCGGGGACGCCCCACGTTTTCGCACGTGCGTGCGGGGTACTCCGAGGCTCACCGGAGATCGAGCGAAGGAGACGGCCGTGAGCGGCGTCGGAGACGGATCCGGGGGCGGCGAGGCGCGCCGGGCCCGCGAGACGGCCCTGCGCGAGCACGGGCGGAGCGAGACGGTGGAGGAGCGCGCCGACCGGCGGTGGTCGGAGCTCATGACGGAGGTCCGGGTCGCGCAGACCGGGACGCAGATCCTCTTCGGGTTCCTGCTGACGGTGGCCTTCCAGCCGCGCTTCCAGGACCTGTCGCAGGCCGACCGGAACATCTACGTGCTCACGGTGGTGCTCGGAGCCGCCACCATGGGTTCGCTCATCGCGCCGGCCGCCTTCCACCGGATGGTGGTCGGCAGGCGGCTGAAACCGCAGGCGGTCACCTGGGCGGCCCGACTCACCCTGCTCGGTCTCGGACTGATGGTGCTGACGATGGGCTCGGCGGTGCTGCTGGTCCTGCGGGTGACGCTGGACGACGCCCTCGCGGCGTGGCTGACGGCGGGCGTGGTGCTGTGGTTCGTCCTGTGCTGGTTCGTGCTGCCGTTCTACGCGCGGCGCTCGGGCCGGCTCTCCCGCGGGGAGTGACCCCCGCCCCGCGGGCGGGCGTCCACAGCCCCCGCGGGCCCGCGTTCACGCCGCGCGCCGGGCCAGTACGAGCCGCCAGTGCGGGCTGCCGTCGGGGCGGCGCCCGAAGGCCTCCAGCGGGAGCAGCTCGACGGTGAAGCCCGCGCGGACGAGGTCGGCGCGGACCGGGCCGAGCGGCCAGGTGCGGTAGTACATGACGAAGGCGGGCCTGCGCACCAGGTTGCGGACCCGCATCACCGCGTCGAAGCCGCGGAGCATCCAGTGCAGCGGGGTGCGCGGGGACGGCGGGGCCCCCAGGGGGAAGGCGAGCAGGCCGCCGGGGCGCAGCGAGCGGTGGATGCTCGCGAACAGCTCCGGGCGCTCGGACGGCAGGAAGTGGCCGAACGCGCCGAAGCTGACGGCGAGGTCGAACTCCTCGCGGAAGGGCAGGTCGCGGGCGTCGGCCCGGACCCACCCGGGTTCGGGGCCGGGCCCGCCCCCGAACCGCGCGGCGGCCTCCCGGAGCATGCCCGCGCTGAAGTCGACGCCGGTGATCCGCTGCGTGCACAGCCCCCGCAGCACGCCGACGCCCGCACCGGTGCCGCAGCAGACGTCGAGTCCGGCCGCGAAGGGGCCGAGTGGGGCGAGTGCGTCCCTGGTGGCGTCGAGGAAGCGGTCGGGGGTCCGGAACGGCGTGTGGTCGAACTTCGGGGCCAGCAGGTCGTACCCCCGCTCGACGGAGGACAGCGCCTGGACGATCAGTTCGGGGAGGGTGGGGCCCTGAGGGGTGAACACGGCCCCACCCTACGGGCCGCCGGACGCGCGAAGGGCTCAGCCGACGACGCGGCGGTGCACCCGGGCCTCCCAGGGGCCGAGTACGGGCCGGTCGGTGAGCGGTCCGTCCGGTCCGTCGAGGTTGGTGAGGACGGTGTCGGCCCCGGCCCACCCGGCGGGGAGGTCCACCGGGACGTCGTCGCCGGTGAAGTTGCCGAGGACGAGGAGTTCGGTGTCCTCGTGCCGCCGGGTGAACGCGTACACGCGCTCGTCGTCGGGCAGCAGCATGCGGAAGTCGCCGTGCACGACGGCGGGTTCGGTGTGCCGCAGCGCGATGAGGGCGCGGTAGTGGTGGAACACCGAGTTCGGGTCGTCGAGTTGGGCGGCTGCGTTGACCTCGGTGTGGTCGGGGTTGACCCCGAGCCAGGGGGTGCCGGTGGTGAAGCCCGCGTGCGCGGTGGCGTCCCACTGCACGGGGGTGCGCGCGTTGTCCCGGGAGACGGCCCGCAGGGCGTCGAGGAGTTCGGCCTCGTCGGCGCCGTCGGCCATCTCGTCGCGGTGGTGGTTGAGGGTCTCGATGTCGCGGAAGTCGTCGATGGAGGCGAACGGGGCGTTGGCCATGCCCAGTTCCTCGCCCTGGTAGACGTACGGGGTGCCGCGGTGCAGATGCAGGACGGTGGCGAGCATCTTGGCGGATCGCACCCGGTGCGCGGGGCTGTCGTCGCCGAAGCGGGAGACGATCCGCGGCTGGTCGTGGTTGTTCCAGTAGAGGCTGTTCCAGCCGGTGGTGGCCAGGCCCTCCTGCCAGCGGCCGAGGCTGGTCTTGAGGTCGGTCAGCCGCAGCGGGCGGCGGTCGAACTTGCCGGCCGGGCCGTGGTCGAGGCCGACGTGCTCGAACTGGAAGACCATGTCGAGTTCGCGCCGGGCGGGGTCGGTGAAGAGCCGGGCCTCCTCGACGGTGACGCCGGGCATCTCCCCGACGGTCAGCAGCGGCCCGGTGCGGCCGGCGAAGACCTCGCGGTGCATCTCGGCGAGGTACTCGTGGATGCGCGGCCCGCAGACGTAGAAGGGGCTGCCGTCCCCGTACCGGCCGAGCTCGGGGACGCGGCCGTCGGGCAGGTCGGGGTGCTTGGAGATCAGGTTGACGACGTCCATCCGGAAGCCGTCGACGCCGCGGTCGAGCCACCACCGCATCATGGCGTACACAGCCTGCCTGACCTCAGGGTTCTCCCAGTTGAGGTCGGGCTGCTTGCGGCTGAAGAGGTGCAGGTAGTACTCGCCGCTCGCCTCGTCGAGGGCCCAGGCGGGGCCGGAGAAGAAGCTGCCCCAGTTGTTCGGTTCGGCGCCGGGCGTGCCGGGGGTGCGGCCGGGGCGGGCCGGGCGCCAGACGTACCAGTCGCGGCGGGGCCCGTCCGGGCCGCCGTCACGGGACTCCTCGAACCACGGGTGCTCGTCGGAGGTGTGGTTGACGACCAGGTCCATGACCAGCTTCATGCCGCGGGAGTGCACCTCGGCGAGCAGTCGGTCGAAGTCGTCGAGGGTGCCGAACAGCGGGTCTATGTCCTGGTAGTCGCTGATGTCGTAGCCGTTGTCGTCCTGCGGCGAGGGGTAGACCGGCGAGAGCCAGACGACGTCGACGCCGAGCCGCTCCAGGTGGTCGAGGCGGGCGGTGATGCCGGGCAGGTCGCCGACGCCGTCGCCGTCGGAGTCGGCGAAGCTGCGCGGGTAGATCTGGTAGACGACCGCGTCGCTCCACCATGCGGTGGCCGGACCGGGGGCGTTGTGGGACACGTCGGAACCTCACTGGGGTCGGGAAGATCACCGGGCGTTGACCAGGGTGCCGCATCGACGGGCGCGCGCGCCGGAAGGCCGCGAACCGCCCCTCCCCAACTGGTCCGGTGGTAAAGGGGATTCGATCACCGCGGAAGCCCGCACTCCCCCGAACTCACGTATTTTGACGAGGGGGTTGACGCCCTCATTGGTCTATGCCACCTTCTAGCCACGCGGTTGACCAGTGAGACCAACTGGTCAACTTCGTGTCAGCGGTCCCCCACGCTCCCTCACCCCCGAGAGGAACGCTCGTGTCGCGAACCAGCACCCCCAGGAGACCCGCCCGCTCGGCGGTCCGCGCCGCCGTCGCCACCGCGCTCGCGGCAGGTCTCGGCGCCACGGCGCTCGGCATCGCGCCGGCCTCCGCGGCCGGCGAGCCGGTCACCGTCCAGTACCGGCAGAGCTCCACCGGCGGCGACCAGGTCGAGCCCTGGTTCAAGGTGGTCAACACCGGCAGCACGCCGGTCGCCCTCAGCACCGTCAAGATCCGCTACTACTTCAAGGCCGATCCCGGCGCCGCCGGGTACACCTACGCGTGTTCCTGGGCGGTGAAGGGCTGCGCGAACATCACCGGCACCTTCGGATCGCTCGCCAACCCCACCGCCACCGCCGACCGCTACCTGGAGATCGGCTTCACCGCCGGCGCCGGCAGCCTCGCCCCCGGGGCGAACACGGGTGACATGCAGCTGCGGTTCCACCGCTCCAACTGGCAGTCGCTCAACCAGGCCGACGACTACTCCTTCGGCCCCTCCCAGACCTCCTACGCCAACTGGTCGAAGGTGACGGCCACCGTCGGCGGCACCCTGGTGTGGGGCACCGCCCCGGCCGGCAACAACCCGGGTGACCCGCCGCCCACGGACCCGCCGCCGACCGACCCGCCGCCCACGGGGGCCGCGCTGTTCGACGACTTCAACTACACCTCGCACACCGACCCGAAGATCGCGGCCAACGGCTGGAGCGTGCGCGCCAACTCCGGCGGCCCCGGGGTGCCGGGCGCCACCTGGGCCCCGCAGAACGTCACCTTCGCCAAGGAGGGGACGAACTCGATCATGAACCTGGAGTCGTCCACGGCGGGCACCCCGGAGTCCACCAAGTTCACCGAGGTCCTCACCCAGGCCACGAAGTTCAAGAACGGCACGTACGCCGCCCGGGTCCGCTTCTCCGACGCCCCGCGCTCGGGCCCCGACGGCGACCGGCTGGTGCAGACGTTCTTCACCATCAACGACCTCAAGGCGCCGATGGCCGACGACTACGCCGAGTACGACTTCGAGTACCTGCCCAACGGCGGCTGGGGCGAGCCCGCCAACATCCTCTACGCCACCTCGTGGGAGACCTACCGACCCGACCCCTGGGAGGCGGTCAACGCGCACACCGAGTCCCGTACCAGCTACGCCGGCTGGCACGACCTCGTGCTCACCATCGACAACAACGTGATCGTCTACTACGTCGACGGCCAGGAGTTCGGCCGCCACGACGCCAAGTACCTGCCCGAGCGCCCGATGTCGATCAACTTCAACCAGTGGATGATCGACCTGGCCGGTCAGACGAGCACCACCCCGCGGTCCTACGACCAGAAGGTGGACTACGTCTTCCACGCCAAGGACCAGGTCCTGACCCCGGCCCAGGTCGCGGCGAAGGTCGCGGCCTACCGGAGTGCGGGCACCGCCTTCACGGACACCGTCCCGAGCGCCTGACCGCGCACCACCGCACGACGGGTGCCGCCCTCCTCCGCGCGGAGGAGGGC
>NZ_JBHWZH010000108.1:0-20297 GCF_042728285.1 Streptomyces sp. NPDC060194
GCCCGGCACACCGCGTGTGCCGGGCCCCCTTCGTCGTACGGGCGCTACGCCGACTTCTGCTCGCCGAGGCCGCCGCGCTTGTCGGTGCGCGGGATGAGCGTCGGGTTGACGTTGCTGCGCACCACCTCCGCGGTGATGACGACGCGGGCGACGTCCTTGCGGGACGGCACCTCGTACATCACCGACTGGAGGACCTCCTCCATGATCGCGCGCAGGCCGCGCGCGCCGGTCTGGCGGAGGATGGCCTGGTCGGCGATGGCCTCCAGCGCCTCGCGCTCGAAGTCCAGCTCGACGCCGTCGAGTTCGAAGAGCCGCTGGTACTGCTTGACGAGCGCGTTCTTGGGCTCGATGAGGATCTGCAGCAGCGCCTCGCGGTCCAGGTTGTGGACCGAGGTGATGACGGGGAGGCGGCCGATGAACTCCGGGATCATCCCGAACTTCACCAGGTCCTCCGGCATGATCTCCTGGAAGCGGTCCTTCTCCTGCAGCTCGCGCTTGGAGAGGATCGTCGCGCCGAAGCCGATGCCCTTCGCGCCCGCCCGGCCCTCGATGATCTTCTCCAGGCCGGCGAACGCGCCGCCCACGATGAACAGCACGTTCGTCGTGTCGATCTGGATGAACTCCTGGTGCGGGTGCTTGCGCCCGCCCTGCGGCGGCACCGAGGCGGTGGTGCCCTCCAGGATCTTCAGCAGCGCCTGCTGGACGCCCTCGCCGCTGACGTCGCGCGTGATCGACGGGTTCTCGCTCTTGCGGGCGACCTTGTCGATCTCGTCGATGTAGATGATCCCGGTCTCGGCCTTCTTGACGTCGTAGTCCGCGGCCTGGATCAGCTTCAGCAGGATGTTCTCGACGTCCTCGCCGACGTACCCGGCCTCGGTGAGGGCGGTGGCGTCGGCGATGGCGAACGGCACGTTCAGCATCCGGGCGAGGGTCTGCGCGAGCAGGGTCTTGCCGGAGCCGGTGGGGCCGAGCAGCAGGATGTTGGACTTCGCGAGCTCGATCGCGTCGTCCCGCCCCGACGCGCCGCCGTTCTCGCCGGCCTGGACGCGCTTGTAGTGGTTGTAGACGGCGACCGAGAGCGCCTTCTTCGCGGGCTCCTGGCCGACGACGTACCCGTTGAGGAACTCGTAGATCTCACGGGGCTTGGGGAGCTCCTCCCAGCGCACCTCGCTGGTCTCGGCGAGCTCCTCCTCGATGATCTCGTTGCACAGGTCGATGCACTCGTCGCAGATGTAGACGCCTGGTCCCGCGATGAGCTTCTTCACCTGCTTCTGGCTCTTGCCGCAGAACGAGCACTTCAGCAGATCGCCGCCATCACCGATGCGTGCCACGAGGTGAATCCCCTTCGCCTGTGGAGCTGCCGTGTCGCGGCGGCTCCTGGTGCCTCTGTCCGACGGTACCTTGCCGGGCCCCCCGTCCGGGCCCCCCTTGGCACGTTCCACTTGTCGGTGGAGTCATGCGGAACGTGCCGGGGGGACGGGGCCGGCGGCCGGTTCGGCCTTACGCGACCGCCGCGTTGTTGAGCTTGCGGGTGGAGACGATCTGGTCGACCAGACCGTAGGCCAGCGTCTCCTCGGCCGTGAGGATCTTGTCGCGCTCGATGTCGTCGCGGATCTTCTCGATCGCGGTGCTGGAGTGCTTGGCCAGCATCTCCTCGAGCTGGGCGCGCATCCGCTGGATCTCGTTCGCGGCGATCTCCAGGTCGGAGACCTGACCGCGGCCCGTCTCGCTGTAGGGCTGGTGGATCAGGACGCGGGCGTTCGGCAGCGCCATGCGCTTGCCGGGGGTGCCGGCGGCGAGCAGGACGGCGGCGGCGGAGGCCGCCTGGCCCATGCAGACCGTCTGGATGTCCGGCTTCACGAACTGCATCGTGTCGTAGATGGCCGTCAGGGCCGTGAACGAGCCGCCGGGGCTGTTGATGTAGATGGAGATGTCGCGGTCCGGGTCCATCGACTCCAGGCACAGCAGCTGCGCCATGATGTCGTTCGCCGAGGCGTCGTCGATCTGCACGCCCAGGAAGATCACGCGCTCCTCGAAGAGCTTCGCGTACGGGTCGTACTCGCGAACGCCCTGCGAGGTGCGCTCGACGAAGCGCGGGAGGACGTAGCGGGACTCGGCGGTGGGGCCGGTGTAGAGGCCGCTTCCGGAGAGGTGGTTCATCGGGGTGTTCACCGTCCTGGTGAGGAGCTGCTGTGGGCTGGGGGCGGGTCGGGCGGTGCGGCGGGGGCTACTGCGCGCCCGTGCCGCCACCACCGGGAACCCCGACGGCGGAGGTGATGACGTCGTCGATGAAGCCGTACTCCTTGGCCTCGTACGCGTCGAACCAGCGGTCGCGGTCCGAGTCGCGGGTGATCTGGTCGAAGGACTGGCCGGTGTGCTGCGCGATGATCTCGGCCATGCGCTTCTTGGTGTGCAGCAGGCGCGCGGCGTGGATCTTGATGTCCGAGGCGGAGCCCGCGAGGCCGGCGGAGGGCTGGTGCATCAGGATCTCGGCGTTCGGCAGCGCGAAGCGCTTGCCGGGGGTGCCGGCGCTGAGCAGGAACTGGCCCATGGAGGCGGCGAGGCCCATGGCGATCGTCACGACGTCGTTCTTGATGTACTGCATCGTGTCGTAGATCGCCATGCCGGCCGTGATCGAGCCGCCGGGGCTGTTGATGTAGAGGTAGATGTCCTTGTCCGGGTCGGCGGCAAGGAGGAGCAGCTGCGCCGTGATCTTGTTGGCGATGTCGTCGTCGACGGGCTGACCGAGGAAGATGATCCGCTCGCCCAGCAGTCGGTTGTACACCTGGTCGCCGAGGCCACCACCGATGGACGGCTCGCCGGCGGCGGAAGGCATCAGATTCGTCACGTATCCACCTGCTCGTCTCTGACGGCTGACGGGCCGTCTCAGCGTCTTCGTTCCGGGGCGCGGTCCCGTGTGCGGTGCGGGCCTTTCCCCTCGCCGTACGGGAGGTTCCGTGCCCCGCTGTCCTTGGACCCTAACGCGCTGGCCACCGGGGACGATCCCCCTTCCCGAACTGTTCGCTGTGAGCGCAGGTTGCCCTACGCCGGGAGCTGAATTCGCGGGAACGGCGGCCTTTTCGCGCATGATCCGGAGGTTTTCGAGGAATGCGCGAGGGCCCCGGACGCGGGGTGCGTCCGGGGCCCTCGACGTGGCGGGATCCGGCCGGCGGGCCGGCGCCGGATCAGGCCTCGGTCTTCGCCGGCTTGTCCTCGGCGTCCGCGTCGGCGGTCTCCGGGGCGTCGGCGGTGGCCTCGGCCGTCTCGGCGTCGTCCTCGTCGTCGCTCATGTCGACGAGCTCGCCGTTGGTGTCCTTGACCGTCGCCTTCTCGACCACGGTGGCGAGCGCCTTGCCGCGGGCGACCTCGCCGACGAGCATCGGGACCTGGCCGCCCTCGACGACGGCCTGGGCGAACTGGTCGGGGGACATGCCGGAGGACTGCGCGCGGCGCAGCAGGTGCTCGGTGAGCTCCTCCTGGCTGACGTTCAGCTTCTCCTTGTTGACGAGCTCGTCGAGGACGAACTGCGTCTTGATGCCCTTGACGGCCTGCTCGGAGGTCTCGGCGTCGAACTCCTCGGCCGTCTTGCCCTGGATCTCCAGGTACTTCTGCAGGTCCAGGCCCATCTGGCCGAGCTGGTGGTGCTCCAGGTTGTGCTTGCGGGTGCGGACCTCGTCCTCGAGGAGCTTCTCGGGGATCGGGACCTCGACGAGCTCCAGGAGCTTCTCCAGCACGCGCTCCTGGGCCTGGGTGGCCTGGTCGTACTGCTTGGCGTCCTCAAGGCGCTTGCGGCTGTCGGCCTTCAGCTCCTCCAGGGTGTCGAACTCGCTGGCGAGCTGGGCGAAGTCGTCGTCGAGCTCGGGGAGTTCGCGCGCGGCGACGGCGGTGACCTTGACGGTGACCTCGGCCGGCTTGCCCTCGGCGGAGCCGCCCTTCAGCTCGGAGGTGAAGGTGGCCTCGCCGCCGGCCTCCAGGCCGGTGACGGCCTCGTCGATGCCGTCGAGCAGCTCGCCGGAGCCGATGGTGTAGGAGACGTCGGAGGCGACGCCGTCGGGCAGCACCTCGCCGTCGACCTTGGCCTCCAGGTCGATCGTGACGACGTCGCCCTCGGCGGCGGCGCGCTCGACCGGGTTGGTGGAGGCG
Organism: Streptomyces sp. NPDC060194; assembly: GCF_042728285.1. NCBI lineage: Bacteria > Bacillati > Actinomycetota > Actinomycetes > Kitasatosporales > Streptomycetaceae > Streptomyces > Streptomyces sp. NPDC060194. The sequence goes on from NZ_JBHWZH010000108.1 coordinate 4,144, forward strand.
AAGCGCTCGCGCAGCTGCTGCACGGCCTTCTCGACCTCGTCGTCGCTGACGTCGACGGCGTCGACCTCGACCTCGATGCCGGAGTAGTCCGGGATCTCGATGGTCGGGCGGACGTCGACCTCGGCGGTGAAGGAGAGCAGCTCGCCGTCCTTCAGCTCGGTGATGTCGACCTCGGGCTGGCCGAGGACGTTCAGCTCACCCTCGTTGACGGCCTCGGTGTAGAACTTCGGGAGGGCGTCGTTGACGGCCTCCTCCAGGACGGCGCCGCGGCCGAACCGCTGGTCGATGACGCGGGCGGGGATCTTGCCCTTGCGGAAGCCCTTCACCGTGACCTGCTGGTTGATCTTCTTGTACGCCGCGTCGAGGCTGTCCTTGAGCTCCTCGAAGGGCACCTCGATGCTGAGCCGAACCCGGGTCGGGTTCAGGGTCTCCACGGCGCTCTTCACGGTTGGGTCTCCTTGGGGGCTGACTTGCTGGGGATTCTGCCCGGTCACAGAGACGCACGGGCACACGGATTGCATAGTAACGGCAAGCGGGAGCCGACCCACAACGTGATCTTGCGAGGCCGGTCACGGGTGATCCGTACCGGTTCAGGTGGTCGGGGTGGCGGGATTTGAACCCACGGCCTTCCGCTCCCAAAGCGGACGCGCTACCAAGCTGCGCCACACCCCGTCGGTGCGTGACGAAGGGTACATCCCCGCGCCCGCCGCGCTCCCCGCTTTTCCCGGTGCGCCCCCCGCCCGCGGGCCGCCGCGGCTCCGCCCGGTGTGCGTCGCACCCGCCCGACCCGCTACGATGCTCCCCGTACCGCTCCACGCGGGTGTAGCTCAATGGTAGAGCCCTAGTCTTCCAAACTAGCTACGCGGGTTCGATTCCCGTCACCCGCTCCACGAGGCCCCCGGCCGACGGCTCACGAGTCGTCGGGCGGGGGCTTTCGCGTGCCCCGGCCTCGGGGCGCAAGGGGCACGCGGCTCCGGTCAGAAGCTGATGGAGTTGATCGTGGAGGCTATCGAGTTCAGGAAGCGCTGGATGTCGTCGGCCATGCCGGTCGAGGCGAGGAAGAAGCCGAAGAGCACCGCGATGATCGCGGGGCCGGCTTTGAGGTTCCCGCCGCGGATCAGCACCACGAGGATGACCGCCAGCAGAAGCACCACAGACAGTGAGATGGCCACAACTGATCACGTCCTCGCTCGGTCCGCCTACCGCACTTGCTCGTCGCGTGTGTGTACACGCAGGAGGGGGACGTCCGCCGTCGCACGCCCCGCCGCTGGAGACATCGTGCCACCAACGCGGCCCGCCCATGCGGCGGGTGACGCATCGTCGGCAGACGTGGCCGGATCCGTGCCGCGGGACCGGGCGCGCGGGCGGGGGCCGGGTGGAATTGCACCGGCGCCCCACCGGTGAATGCGCGGGTAATTCGACGACATCGTTTCCGAGCCTTCACATATCGCGCCCGGAATGTCGCGGACATCAGTTCGGCGAACCGGAACGGCTCGTGCGCGAGCACGGAAATGCCCCGCTTCGGACGGATTAATTCGTGCATTTCGGACAGAGAGGGTCGTCACACGGGAAGCGGCGAACCGACAGGAAAACTCTTCCGAATACGGGGTACACGTGCGCGTACGGCGGAATACCCGAGGGCGGGTTTCCCGGAATACAGGAGACGACGCTAGGGTGCCTCAGATGTTCCACACTGCCACGTCCCCCGAAAGAGCAGTGCGGTCCGGGACCGACTCCCCCGCGCACGGTCCGACCGCCCCACCGCGTGACACGTCGAAGGGTGAGCAGCCGGCCGCCCCGGCCGCCAAGCGCCGCGACCCCTTCTTCGACAACGCGAAGTACCTCGCGATCGTGCTGGTCGCCATGGGCCACTCCTGGGAGCCGCTGACCGGCGGCAGCCGTGCCGCGGAGGCGCTGTACATGGTCGTGTACAGCTTCCACATGCCGGCGTTCATCCTCATCTCCGGCTACTTCTCGCGCGGTTTCCAGGCCCGCCCCGACCAGCTCCGCCGCCTGGTCACCGGCGTCGTCGTGCCGTACGTCGTCTTCGAGGTCGCCTACTCGCTGTTCAAGCGGTACGCGGACGACAGCCCCGGCCACCCCCTCAGCCTGCTCGACCCCTGGTACCTGACGTGGTTCCTGGTCGCGCTGTTCGTCTGGCGGATGACGACGCCGCTGTGGAGGAGCATCCGCTGGCCGCTCGGCGTCTCCGTGGTGATCGCGCTGCTGGCCGCGGTCTCCCCCGACATCGGCGACGACCTGGACCTCCAGCGGGTGCTGCAGTTCCTGCCGTTCTTCGTGGCCGGCCTGCTGCTGAAGCCCGAGCACTTCCAGATGGTCCGCCGCCGCGAGGTCCGCGTCCTCGCCCTGCCGGTCTTCGCGGCCGCGCTCGTCGTCGCGTACTGGGCGGCGCCGCGGATGTCGTCGACGTGGTTCTACCACCGCGACAGCGCGCAGGAGATGGGCACCACCTGGTGGGCCGGGATACTGATGACGCTGACGCTGTTCTGCTGCTCGGCGGTGCTCACCGCGTGCTTCCTGTCCTGGGTGCCGCGCCGGCAGACGTGGTTCACGGCGCTCGGCGCCGGGACGCTCTACGGCTACCTGCTGCACGGCTTCCTCATCAAGGGCGCGGGCTTCTGGGGCTGGTACGACCACGCCTGGCTGCACACGCCGCTCGGCCAGGTCGCCGTCACCCTGCTCGCCGCGGTCGCCGTGACCCTGCTCTGCACCCCGCCGGTGCAGCGGGTCTTCCGCTTCGCGATGGAGCCGAGGATGGAGTGGGCGTTCCGCCGGGACGCCGCCGAGCTGGCCCGGGACCGCAACCGCTCCGGCGGCGGCCGGCGGCCGGCCGAGGACCGGACGGAGGCCGCCGCCCGCTGACGCGGGCGTTCCGGCAGCGTGGAACGACGAGGGTCGGCCGGGGAGTTCACCTCCCCGGCCGGCCCTCGCGCGTGCGCGGACCCGCCGCGTGCCCGGCCCGCGCGCGTGCGCCCGAGGGCTCCCGGCTACGGCTCCCGGCAGATCAGCAGCAGCGCCCGGTCGTCGTTGACGTCCTTCGCGACCGCCTCGATGAGGTGCCAGGCCGCCCCGTGGAAGCCGCCGGCGACGTACCGGTCGGCCTCGCCGGTCAGCCGGTCGATGCCGTCGGAGATGTCCCGGCCCGGGGCCTCGACGAGGCCGTCGGTGAACATCATCAGGACGTCGCCGGGGCGCAGCGTGCCCTTGACGGCGTCGAACTCGGCGCCGTCGTAGATGCCGAGCAGCGGGCCCTCCGCGGCCTTCTCCTGCCAGCGGCCGCTGCCCGCGCTGAGCTGGAGAGCGGGGAGGTGGCCGGCGGAGAACAGCTCGTAGTCGCCGGTCTCCAGGTCGAGGACGAGGTGGATGGAGGTCGCGAAGCCCTCGTCCCAGTCCTGGCGCAGCAGGTAGCCGTTGGCGGCCGGCAGGAAGGCGTGCGGGGGCAGCGAGCCGAGCAGGCCGCCGAACGCGCCGGACAGCAGCAGGGCGCGCGAGCCGGCGTCCATGCCCTTGCCGGAGACGTCGGTGAGGACGACCTCCAGGGTGCGGCCGCCCTGGGTGCGGGCGGCGACGGTGAAGTCCCCGGAGAACGACTGCCCGCCCGCCGGCCGCAGCGCCATCTCGCGGTGCCAGCCGGTGGGCAGCTTCGGGAGCTTGCTCTGCACCCGGATGCGTTCGCGCAGGTCGAAGAGCATGGTGCCGCCGCGCCGCCACGGCACTCCGACCCGGCTGCGGAACTGCGCGATGAGCAGCCCGAAGAACCCGCAGGCGGCGACGACGAGCACGCTGCCGGGGGTGACCGTGCCGGACCCGGCGGTGTACGGGCCGAGGACCACGGACTCCACGATCAGCGCGGCCGCGGCGGCCGCGTACAGGCCCAGCAGGCTGGCCGGGCGGAGCAGCAGCCCGCCGGCGACGATCGGGATCACCAGGGCGGTGGGCGCGCACCAGACGGGCATCGCGATGGTCAGCGCGGCGATGACGGGGACGGTGACGAGGAGACCGGCCAGGGCTATCCAGTCGGAGCCGTCGCCGCGGAAGTAGTCGACCCCGGACCGGCGCAGGCCGGTGCGGGCCCGGTGGAACGCCTTGCGTGCCCGGGCTGTTGCGTTCTCGGCCTCTGCGCGATCTGCCATCGTGCGTGGACCCTATCGATCCGACCTGTCCTTTCGCATCGGGAGGTGGCGGTTGTCCGCCGCGCGGGGGACGGCGGGCGGGGAGGTGGACGGCTCCGGCGCCGGGCGGAAAACGGCTCGCCGCGGGCGGCGGGGGTTGGTAGGCATGGAGGATGACGATCGACGTGCGCCCTCTCGAACCCGACCACTGGGACCGGTGGTACGACACCTTCCTCGGCGCCTTCGGCGGCGGTGACGAACCGGAGGAGTCCCGGCGGCTCGACCATGACCTCGTCGAGACGGAGCGCGCGCTGGCCGCCTGGGACGGGGACGACATCGTCGGCTCGGCGGGCACGTTCTCGTTCCGCACGGTGGTCCCGGGCGGGGCGCTCGTCCCGGCCGCGGGCCTCACGCTGGTGGGCGTCTCGGCCACCCACCGCCGCCGCGGGGTCCTCACGGCGATGATGCGCCGGCAGCTCGACGACGTCCGGGCGGCCGGCGAGAGCCTGGCGCTGCTCACCGCGTCCGAGCCGGGTATCTACGGCCGCTTCGGGTACGGGGCGGCGACCCGGCAGCTGATCGCCCGCATCGACACGGGCCGGGTCCGGCTGACCGTCCCGCCGGGGGCGGACGAGGTCGCGCTGCGGTACGCGGACCCGGCCGAGGCGCTCGCCGCCTGCGAGGAGGTCTACGCCCGCGTGGTCGCCGGCGGGCGGCCCGGCATGCTTGCCCGCGCCCCGCACTGGGAGCGGCGGCCGCTGCTCGACGAGGCGCGCTCCCCGGGCTCCGGCTCGAAGCTGCGCTGCGTGCTCGCGACCCGCGACGGCCGGACGGTGGGCTACGCCCGCTTCCGCACGACCCCGCAGTGGGGCCCGTACGCCACCCCGGACGGCACGGTCGAGCTGCGCGACCTGGAGGCGCTCGACCCGGCGGCGTACGGGGCGCTGTGGCGCTTCCTGTTCGGGATCGACCTGATGTCGACGGTGGCGGTGGGCAACGCGCCGCTGGACGACGCCTGGCAGCACATGGTCTCCGACATCCGGCGCTGCGCGGTCACCGTACGGGACTCGCTGTACGTGCGGCTCGTCGATGTGGGGGCGGCGCTGGCCGCGCGGACGTACCGGACGCCGGTGGACGTGGTGCTCGACGTGACCGACGGCTTCTGTCCGTGGAACGAGGGACGGTGGCGGCTGGTCGGCGACGCGAAGGGCGCGAGCTGCGAGCGGACGACGGACGCGGCGGATCTCGCCCTGTCCGCACGGGAGTTGGGCGCGGCCTACCTCGGCGACGTCTCGCTGACGGCGCTGGCGGCGGCCGGGCGGGTGCGGGAGCTGCGGGAAGGCGCGGCGGCTGCCGCATCAGCCGGCTTCGGCTCGGACGTGGCGCCCTGGCTGCCGCACGGGTTCTGACGGCGGTCGGGGGCAGCGGTCAGCGGCGCTGGCAGGTGGGGCACCAGAAGAGGTTGCGGTGGGCGAGCGGGGCGGTTCGCACCGGGGTGCCGCAGAGCAGGCAGGGCATCGCGGTGCGGCGGTAGACGTAGACCTCGCCGCCGTGGTCGTCCTTGCGCGGGGCGCGGCCCGTCGCCTCGGGGGTGTGCTCGGGGCGGACGGTGTCGATGCGGTTGTCGCGGACGCCGTCGCGCATCAGGGCGCGCAGGTCGGCCCAGATCGCGTCCCACTCCCCCGGCGTGAGGTCCTTGCCGGGGCGGTAGGGGTCGATGCCGTGCCGGAAGAGGACCTCGGCGCGGTAGACGTTCCCGACGCCCGCCACGACCTTCTGGTCCATGAGCAGCGCGGCGATCGTCGTACGGCTGCGGCTGACGCGCGCCCAGGCGCGGGCCGGGTCGTCGGTGGCGTCGCCGGCGTCGCGCAGCGGGTCGGGGCCGAGCCGGTCGTGGATCGCGGCCTTCTCGGCGGGGGTGACCAGCGCGCAGGCGGTCGGGCCGCGGAGATCGGCGTACGACTCCGCCTGGATGCGCAGGCGGACGGTCGCGGTCGGCGGCGGTGCGGGTGCGAGGCCCCAGGTGTACTTCCCGAAGAGGCCGAGGTGGATGTGGATCCAGTCGGCGTCCGGGCCTTCGTCGGGGTCCTCACCGAAGCCGAGGAAGAGGTGCTTGCCGTGGGCGTCGGTGGCCGTCATCTCCCGGCCCCGGAGCCGTTCGACACCGGCGAACCTGCCCTGCGGGCCGCTGAGTTGGAGCGGCCGGCCGACGAACGCGTCCGCGTGGTCCCGCGCGAGGCGGTGGATCGTGTGGCCCTCGGGCATGGGGGTGCCGGCTCCGGGTGGGTGGTACAGGCCCGGCGGGCGGTGCGCGCCGGGCCCGGGGGCGTCAGCCCTGCTGCGGGTGGTGGGCCGGGATCGGGGGGAGCTCGCCGGTGCGCTCGTAGTCGCTCAGCATGTCGATGCGGCGGGTGTGGCGCTCCTCGCCGGAGTACGGGGTGTTGAGGAAGGTCTCCACGAACTTCACCGCCTCCTCCTCGGAGTGCATGCGGCCGCCGACGCTGATCACGTTGGCGTCGTTGTGCTCGCGGCCGAGGGCGGCGGTCTGCTCGCTCCAGGCGAGGATCGCGCGGACGCCCTTGACCTTGTTCGCGGCAATCTGCTCGCCGTTGCCGGAGCCGCCGATGACGACGCCGAGGCTCTCGGGGTCGGCGGCGGTGCGCTCGGCGGCGCGGAGGCAGAACGGCGGGTAGTCGTCGACGGCGTCGTAGATGTGGGGGCCGCAGTCCACGGGCTCGTGGCCGTGGGCGGTGAGCCACTCCACGAGGTGGTTCTTCAGTTCGAAACCGGCATGATCGGAGCCGAGGTACACGCGCATGTGTCGAGTCTGTCATGCCGGGCAGGTGCACCGCGCCGGTGGGGCGTTCCCGCCGGTGGAACGTGAGGAACGTGTACATGGGCACCACCACAGGGCGACCGACGAGACCGGAGGACCGGCACGGGGCGGGCGGGGCGGGCGAGGGCGCGCCCGGCGGCGGCTCCGACGGGCTACAGGCCGGGCTGAAGAACCGCCACCTGTCGATGATCGCCATCGGCGGGGTGATCGGCGCCGGCCTGTTCGTCGGCTCGGGCGCGGGCATCGCCGCCGCGGGTCCCGGCATCCTGCTGTCCTACGCGCTGACCGGGCTGCTCGTCGTCCTCGTCATGCGGATGCTCGGCGAGATGGCGGCGGCCGACCCCGTCTCCGGCTCGTTCTCGACCTACGCGGACCGGTCGCTGGGCCGCTGGGCCGGGTTCACGATCGGCTGGCTGTACTGGTTCTTCTGGTCGGTGGTGCTCGCCGTCGAGGCGACGGCCGCGGCGGCGATCCTGACCGGGTGGGTGCCGGCGGTCCCGCAGTGGGCCTGGGCGCTGATCGTGATGCTGGTCCTGACCGGCACCAATCTGATCTCGGTCGGTTCGTTCGGGGAGTTCGAGTTCTGGTTCGCCGGGATCAAGGTGCTCGCGATCGTCGTCTTCATCGTGATCGGGCTGCTGGCGATCTTCGGGCTGCCGCCGGGCGACACGGCGGTGGGGGTCTCGAACCTGACCGGCGAGGGCGGGTTCCTGCCGAACGGGCCCGGCGCGATCCTCTCCGGGATGCTGCTCGTGGTGTTCTCGTTCATGGGCAGCGAGATCGTGACCCTGGCCGCCGCGGAGTCGCCGAACCCGGTGGAGTCCGTACGCAAGGCCGTCAACAGCGTGATCTGGCGGATCGCGCTCTTCTACATCGGCTCGATCTTCGTGATCGTCACGCTGCTGCCGTGGGACAGCGCGGCGGTGGAGAAGAGCCCGTACGTGGCCGTCCTGGACTCGCTCGACATCCCGTACGCGGGCACGATCATGGACGTCGTCGTGCTGACGGCGGTGCTCTCCTGCCTCAACTCCGGGCTCTACACCGCCTCGCGGATGGCGTTCTCGCTGGGTGAGCGCGGGGACGCGCCGAAGTCGTTCCGCAAGGTCAACCGGGGCGGGGTGCCGGCGACGGCGATCTGGGCGTCGGTGGCGTTCGGGTTCGTCGCGGTGGTCTTCAACTACGTGGCGCCGGACACCGTCTTCGAGTTCCTGCTGAACTCCTCCGGCGCGGTCGCGCTGTTCGTGTGGCTGGTCATCTGCTGCTCGCAGCTGCGGATGCGGCGGCGGATCGAGCGGGAGGCGCCGGAGCGGCTGACCGTGCGGATGTGGCTGTACCCGTACCTGACGTACGCGACGATCGCGCTGATCGTCTTCATCGTCGGTTACATGCTGTGGAGCCCGGAGGGGCGGACGATGATGCTGCTCTCCGTCCTGGTCGCCGCGCTGGTGGTGACGGTGGCGCTGGTGCGGGAGAAGGTGCGCGGGGCGGACGCCGTGCCGCGGTCGTAGCGCTCGACGCGCCGAAGGGCCCGCACCGGTGCGGTGCGGGCCCTTCGTGCGTGCGGACGCGGCGCGGTCAGTCGCGGCCGAGCAGCTTCCAGGCGGTCGGCAGGGCGCCCATGGCGAGCGCGGCCTTGACGGCGTCGCCGATCAGGAACGGGACCAGGCCGGCCGCGAGCGCGGCGCTCGCCGACATGTCGAGCGCGAGGGCCAGGTACGGGACGCCGACCGCGTAGATGATCGCGGAGCCGAGGACCATCGTGCCCGCGGTGCGCAGGACCGTGCGGTCGCCGCCGCGGCGGGCGAGCGCGCCCACGACGGTGGCGGCGAGCAGCATGCCGAGGATGTAGCCGAACGACGCGCCGGCGCCGTGCGTGCCGCCCTGGAACCACGGGACGCCCGCCAGACCGGCGAGCGCGTACAGGGCGAGCGCGGCCAGCGCGCGGCCCGCGCCGAGTGCGGAGCCGACGAGCAGGACGGCGAAGGTCTGGCCGGTGACCGGGACGGGCGAGCCGGGGACCGGGACCGCGAGCTGCGCGGCCAGGCCGGTGAGCGCGGCGCCGCCGGCGACCAGGGCGAGGTCGCGGGCGCGAGTGCCGGGGATCAGGTCCGCGAGGACGACACCGGATCGGGCGGGGACGGCAGCTGTGCTCATGGGGACTCCGCGGGTGAGGGCAGGGGGCGGTCAAGGGGACGTTAGCCCAGCGGCGCACGCCCGATCACGAGCGGTCGCCCACAAAGGCTGACGCGCGCGCCTGGTAGGCATCGGACAAAGGGCTTCGGCACACGTGACGGGGATCACTGAGGTGGGGCGTTTTGCGGGAAGGAGCGGGATGCGGGGAGACTGTGGGGTCCTGCCAAATCGTCCAGAGGCCTGTCGCACCGTGAACGAGCGCACCACCGCCGCACCGCCCGCCGTACGCGAGGAGCCGGGGCGGCCCCCCGGGAAGCCGCTCGGCGCCGGGCTCACCCAGCGGCACCTGACCATGCTCGGCCTCGGCGGGGTGATCGGCGCGGGCCTCTTCGTGGGGTCGGGGGCCGGGATCGCCGTCGCCGGGCCGGGGATCGTCCTCTCCTACCTGATCGCCGGCGCGCTCGCGATGCTCGTGATGCGGATGCTCGGCGAGATGTCGTCGGCGATGCCGGCCTCGGGGTCGTTCTCCGTGCACGCCGAGCGGGCGCTCGGGCGGTGGGCCGGGTTCAGCGTGGGCTGGCTGTACTGGTTCATGCTCGTCGTGGTCCTCGCCGTCGAGGCGACGGGGGCGGCGACGATCGCGAACGGGTGGGTGCCCGGCGTTCCGCAGTGGGCGTGGGTGCTGCTCTTCATGACGGTGTTCACCGGGGCGAACCTGGCGGCGGTGCGGAACTTCGGGGAGTCGGAGTTCTGGTTCGCGGCGCTGAAGGTGTGCGCGATCGTCGCGTTCCTGGTCCTCGGGACGCTCGCCGTGTTCGGGGTGCTGCCCGACACGTCGGCCGTGGGGCTGACGAACCTGACCGGTCAGGGCGGGTTCCTGCCCAACGGGTGGCAGGGGGTCGTCTCCGGCGTGCTCGCCGTGGTCTTCGCCTTCGGCGGGCTCGAGGTCGTCACCATCGCGGCGGCGGAGTCCGACGACCCGGCGCGGGCGGTCGGCCGGGCGGTGCGCAGTGCGGTGTGGCGGATCCTGTTCTTCTACGTGGGGTCGATGCTGGTCATCGTGACCGTGCTGCCGTGGACGGTGCAGGAGGCGGGGCGCTCGCCGTACGTCGCCGTGCTCGACGGGATCGGGGTGCCGGGGGCGGGGCAGATCATGAACATCGTGGTGTTCGTGGCCCTGCTGTCCGCGCTCAACGCGAACCTGTACGGGGCGTCGCGGATGGTGTTCTCGCTCGCCGAGCGGGGGGAGGCGCCCGCGTCCCTGCTGCGGGTGTCGGCGGGCGGGGTGCCGCGACGGGCCGTGCTGGCGTCGGTGGTGTTCGGGTTCGTGTCGGTCGTGCTGAACCTCGTGTGGCCGGAGACGGTGTTCCTGTACCTGCTGAACGCGGTCGGGGCGGTGCTGCTGTTCGTGTGGGGTCTGATCGCCGTCTCGCAGCTGCGGCTGCGCTCCCGCCTCCCGGCCGAGCCCGCCCTGCGTATGTGGGGCTTCCCCTGGCTGACGTGGGTCGCCCTCGCCGGCATGGTCGCCGTCCTCGTCCTGATGCTCCTCGACGAGGCGGGGCGCCCGCAGGTCCTCTGGTCCGCGGCGGCGACGGCGCTCATCCTCGCGGTGGCCGGGGTGCGGGAAGCGCGGGCCCGCCGCGCCTGACCCTTCCGGAGTTCTGCACTCCGCTTCGGTGGGCGCGCACTCACAGCGCGTGAGGCGAGTGTCCGGATATCGGTCACCGGTCACCTCCGAGAGGCGAACCGCTCACACTGACGCGGACAGTTGTCTCACCGGATGGACAAGGCACGACCATGACTCGGACAGACACCACCGCGCCCGCCGCGGAGGCGCCCCCGCAGGCGCAGGCCCTGACGCACAGCCTGAAGCAGCGGCACCTCTCGATGATCGCCCTCGGCGGCGTGATCGGCGCGGGCCTGTTCGTGGGCTCGGGCGCGGGCATCGCGGCCGCGGGGCCGGCGATCGTGCTGCTGTTCGCGGGGGCCGGCGCCGTGGTGATGCTGATCATGCGGATGCTCGGCGAGATGGCCGCGGCGCGGCCGGCGAGCGGGTCGTTCTCGGTGCACGCGGAGCGCGAGGTCTCGCCGTGGGCGGGCTTCATGTCCGGCTGGACGTACTGGATCATGCTCTGCTGCGGCGTCGCCGCGGAGGCGGTCGCGGCCGGGGCGATAGCGAACTCGCTGATCGGGCTGCTGCCGGCGCAGGCGTGGATGGCGCTGTTCATGGTGTTCTTCTGCGTGAGCAACCTCGCCGCGGTGCGGAACTTCGGCGAGTTCGAGTTCTGGTTCGCCGCGATCAAGGTGACCGCGATCGTCGGCTTCCTGGTGGTCGGCGTGCTGGCGATCACCGGGGTGATCGGCGACCCGCCGGGCCTGGACAACCTGACCGGTGACGGCGGCTTCTTCCCGACCGGCACCTCGGGCCTGATCGCGGGCGTGCTGACGGCGGTGTTCGCGTACGGCGGCCTGGAGACGGTCACGATCGCGGCGGCGGAGTCGGACGACCCGAAGGGCAACGTGGCGCGCGCGGTGCGGACCGCGGTGTGGCGGATCGCGCTGTTCTACGTCGGCTCGATGGCCGTCGTGGTGACGCTGATCCCGTGGGACGACCCGTCGATCGCTTCGAGCGGCCCGTACGTCACCGTCCTCGACGAGGTGGGCATCCCCGCCGCGGGCACGCTGATGCAGGTCGTGGTCCTGATCGCGCTGCTCTCGGCGATGAACGCGAACATCTACGGCGCCTCGCGCATGTCGTACTCGCTGGCCTCGCGGAACAAGGGCCCCGCGTTCCTGACGAAGGTCGTGAGGGGCGTGCCCGCGCCGGCCGTGCTCGCGTCGTGCGCGTTCGGGTTCTTCGCGGTCGTGCTGAACATGGTGTCGCCGGACAAGGCGTTCACCTGGCTGATGAACACGACCGGGGTGGCGATCCTGGTGACCTGGGCGTTCACCTGCGTCACCCAGCTGCGGATGCGCGCCCGGCTGGAGCGCGAGGCGCCGGAGCTGCTGACCGTGCGGATGTGGGGCTTCCCGTACCTGACGTGGGTGGCGCTGGCCGCGATCCTCGGCGTGTTCGTGGTGATGGCGTCCTCCGAGGGCGGTCGGGAGCAGCTGTACGTGTCGGCGCTGTTGTTCGGCGCGCTGGGCGTCGCCGGGTTCGTGCACGGCAGGCGCAACCCGGTCAACCGGGCCGGGCAGGCGGCCTGACCTGCCGTAACCCTTCCGAAGAGGCTCCCCTCACCGGTGTCCGGTGAGGGGAGCCTTCGTATGCCCGCCCATGATCCGGCTGTTAGCGTGCACTTGCACAGAGATTGCAATAACACGTCGCAGTCACTGAGTCGCAGGACTTGGTTCGCCGTCGTCCTGCTCGTGATCGTCTTCTCAACCGTCACCGGGCAGGCGGATCAACGGAGAACCCCCGCGAGGACAGGACTCGCGGGGGTTCTCCCGTGCACCGGTGGCCGCAACGGCGTGCGGGCGCCGGGAGTGGGGCCGCGGTCACCGCGGCCAGGGACAGGACGAAGCCCGCCGGTCGGACCGGGCCGAGCGTCTGGCCGAGCAGCAGCGCGCCGAGCGCGGCGGCCACCAGCGGCGAGAGCAGGCCGAGCGGGGCGACGGAGGTGACGGGCAGGGTGGCGGCGGCGTTCCCGGGACTGGTCGGGGCCCCGGAGGGCGGGGGCGGCGCGTAGGTGTGCGCCCGCCGGGGCTCCGGCGGGCTCAGCTGAAGTCGGGGCCCTTGGTGCGGGTGCGCTTCAGTTCGTAGAAGCCGGGGGTGCCGGCGACGAGGAGGGTGCCGTCCCAGAGCTTCGCCGCGGCCTCGCCCTTGGGGGCGGGGGTGACGACGGGGCCGAAGAAGGCGACCTGCTCGCCGTCGGCGCCGGGGACGGCGATGACGGGGGTGCCGACCTCCTGGCCGACCTTGTCGATGCCCTCCTTGTGGGAGGCGCGCACCTGGGTGTCGTAGGTGTCCTTGTCGGCGTACTCGATGAGCTCGGCGGGGAGGCCGGCGTCGGCGAGGGCACCCTTGATCGCGTCGAGGGTGGGGCCCTCGCCGTCGTTGTGGAAGCGGGTGCCGAGCGCGGTGTAGAGCGGGCCGACGACGTCGTTGCCGTGCAGCTCGGCCGCCGCGGCCACCACGCGGACGGGGCGCCAGCCCTTGGGGCCGAGGAGCTCGCGGTACTGCTCCGGCAGCTCGTCGATCTTGTCCTCGTTGAGGACGGCGAGGCTCATGACGTGCCAGGTGATGTCGATGTCGCGGACCTTCTCGACCTCCAGGACCCAGCGCGAGGTCATCCAGGCCCAGGGGCACAGCGGGTCGAACCAGAAGTCGACGGGGGTCTTGCCGTTCTCGGACATGCGTCTCCTCATGCGATACAGGTCACAGCACGGGCGACAACGCGCGCCCCCGCCGACGCATTCCCGCCCGCCGCCCGGGCCGTCTCGGTGGGTGAGAGGATCGGCGCAGTTCGAGACGTACGACGAAGGAGTGGCACGTGCCCGGAGAGAACCTGTCCCGCGACGAGGCCCGCGCGCGGGCGGAGCTGCTGTCCGTCGAGGGGTACGAGGTCTCCCTCGACCTGCGCTCGGCGGTGGGCGCGGGGCCGGAGGACGAGGGGGCGCCGCGGACGTTCCGGTCGGTGACCACGATCCGGTTCGCGTGCGCGCGCCCGGGCGCGTCGACGTTCGCGGACCTGGTCGCCCCGGCCGTCGACGCGGTGACGCTGAACGGCCGGGCGCTGGACCCGGCGGTCGTGTTCGACGGGGCGCGGATCGCGCTGGACGATCTCGCCGCGGAGAACGTCCTGACGGTCGACGCGCGGTGCGCGTACAGCCGCAGCGGCGAGGGCATGCACCGGTTCGTCGACCCCGAGGACGGCGAGACCTACCTCTACACGCAGTACGAGCCCGCCGACGCGCGCCGGGTGTACGCGAACTTCGAGCAGCCGGACCTGAAGGGCACCTACGACTTCGAGGTGCGGGCCCCCGAGGGCTGGACGGTGTGGAGCAACGGCGCCGGCGAGCAGGACGCCGAGGGCGTGTGGCGGTTCGCGCGGACGCTGCCGATCTCGACGTACATCACCTGCGTGGTGGCGGGCCCGTACCACTACGTGACCGACAGCTACACGCGCGAGCTGCCGGGCGGCGAGGTCGTCGACATCCCGCTGGGCGCGATGTGCCGCAAGGGCCTGGCGCGCTACTTCGACGCGGACGACGTCTTCACCGTCACCAAGCAGGGCCTGGACTTCTTCCACGAGCACTTCGACTACCCCTACCCGTTCGGGAAGTACGACCAGGCGTTCGTGCCGGAGTACAACCTGGGCGCGATGGAGAACCCGGGGATGGTGACGTTCCGCGAGGAGTTCATCTACCGGGGCAAGGTGACCGACGCGGCCTACGAGCGGCGCGCGAACGTGATCCTGCACGAGATGGCGCACATGTGGTTCGGCGACCTGGTCACCATGGTGTGGTGGGACGACCTGTGGCTGAAGGAGTCGTTCGCGGACTTCATGGGCTCGTTCTCGATGGTCGAGGCGACCCGGTTCACCGACGGCTGGGTCACCTTCGCCAACAACCGCAAGGCGTGGGCGTACCGCGCCGACCAGCTGCCGTCCACCCACCCGGTCACGGCGGACATCCGCGACCTGGAGGACGCGAAGCTCAACTTCGACGGGATCACCTACGCCAAGGGCGCCTCCGTCCTGAAGCAGCTGGTCGCGTACGTCGGGCGGGAGGCGTTCCTGGAGGGCGCGCGCCGCTACTTCAAGGCGCACGCCTTCGGGAACACGCGCCTGGACGACCTGCTCGCCGTGCTCGCCGAGACCTCGGGCCGGGACATGACCGCCTGGTCGCGCTCCTGGCTGCAGACGGCGGGCGTCAACTCCCTGACGCCGCAGGTGATGTACGACGCCGGCGACCGGGTCACCGAGCTGGCCGTCGTGCAGGACGCCGCCGAGTCGCACCCCGAGCTGCGCCCGCACCGGGTCGCGATCGGCCTCTACCGCCGCACCCCCGAGGGCCTGACCCGCTACGCCCGCGCGGAGGTCGACGTGGACGGGCCGCGGACGGTCGTCGCGGAGCTGGTGGGCGCCGAGCGGCCGGACCTGATCCTCGTCAACGACGACGACCTCACCTACTGCAAGATCCGCTTCGACGCGGGCTCGCTCGACACCCTGCGCGCCCACCTGGGCGAGCTGACCGACCCGCTGGCCCGCGCCCTGTGCTGGTCGGCGCTGTGGAACCTGACCCGCGACGCGCTGCTCCCGGCCCGGGAGTTCGTCTCGCTGGTCCTCGCGCACGCGGGCCGCGAGACGGACATCGGGGTGCTGCAGATGCTGCACGCCTGGGCGGTGTCCGCGCTCACCCACTACGTGGCCCCCGGCCACCGCGAGGAGACCGGGCGCAGGCTCGCGGAGGGCGCGCTGGGCGAGCTGCGGACGGCGGCGCCCGGCAGCCAGCACCAGCTCACCTGGGCGCGGTTCTTCGCGGCCGTCGCCGTCTCTGAGTCGGACCTCCAGCTTCTGGAGGGCCTGCTGGAAGGCACCGCCCGCATCGACGGGCTCGGCATCGACCAGGAGCTGCGCTGGTCGCTCCTCGACCCGCTGGCCCAGCACGGCCGCGCGGACGAGAAGCGGCTGGAGGAGGAGCTGGCCCGCGACCACAGCGCGTCCGGCAAGCGGCACCAGGTGCGGGCGCTCGCGCTGCGCCCCTCCGCGGCCGTCAAGGCGCAGGCCTGGGCGCAGGTCGTGGAGTCCGACAAGCTGTCCAACTCGCTGGCCGAGGCCGTCACTTCCGGCTTCGCCCCCGGCTCGCAGCGGGAGCTGACCGAGAGTTACGTCCAGCCGTACTTCGACGCGCTGGAGAGGGTGTGGGCCGAGCGGTCCATCCAGATCGCCATGAACATCGTGCGGGGGCTGTTCCCGGCCCTGCACGGCGAGCCGGCGCTCGCGGCGGCGGACGCCTGGCTGTCGGCGCACGAGGACGCGGCGCCGGCGCTGCGGCGGCTGGTCCTGGAGGCGCGGGACGACCTCGCCCGCGCGCTGCGCGGGCAGGCC
>NZ_JBHWZH010000109.1:0-20261 GCF_042728285.1 Streptomyces sp. NPDC060194
GGTGGGCACAGCCCACAGTGCCGAGCGCCGGCGACGTCTGCCCCCGCCACACTTCCGCCCCCCGCAGGGGCGTTTCGCGGCTCCGCCGCGGATACCGGCCGGCGGCCTCAAGCGCCGGCCGGGCTGAGATTTTTTGGCCCCCGCTCGCCGGCCGGGCTGAGGTTGGCCTCCTACGCCGTCAGGCGGGCCACCGCCTCGGCGACCGTGAGTTCCTCGCGCTCGCCCGTGCGGCGGTCCTTCAGTTCCAGGACGCCGTCGGCCGCGCGGCGGCCGGCGACGAGGATCTTGGGGATGCCGATGAGCTCGGAGTCGGTGAACTTGACGCCGGGCGAGACGCCGGCGCGGTCGTCGAGGAGGACGCGGAGGCCGGCCGCGGCGAGCTGGTCGGCGACGGAGGAGGCGAGCTCGGTCTGGAGCGCCTTGCCCGCGGCGACGACGTGGACGTCGGCGGGGGCGACCTCGGCGGGCCAGCAGAGCCCCTTGTCGTCCGCGGTCTGCTCGGCGAGCGCGGCGACGGCGCGGGAGACGCCGATGCCGTAGGAGCCCATGGTGACGCGGACGGGCTTGCCCTCCTTGCCGAGGACGTCGAGGGAGAAGGTGTCGGCGTACTTGCGGCCGAGCTGGAAGATGTGGCCGATCTCGATCGCGCGGTCGAGCTTCAGGCCGGTGCCGCAGGCGGGGCAGGGGTCGCCCTCCTCGACGACGACGACGTCGAGGTACTGGTCGACCTCGAAGTCGCGGCCGGCGACGACGTGGCGCGCGTGCCGGCCGTCCTCGTTCGCGCCGGTGATCCACGCGGTGCCGGGGGCGACGCGGGGGTCGGCGAGGTAGCGGACCTTGTCCAGGCCCTGCGGGCCGACGTAGCCGCGCACGAGGTCGTCGCGGCCCTCGAAGTCCTCCGCGGTGACGAGCTCGACGACGGCGGGGGCGAGGTGCTCGCCGAGCTTGCCGAGGTCGACCTCGCGGTCACCGGGCACGCCGACGGCGACGATCTCGCCGTCGACCTTGACCAGCAGGTTCTTCAGCGTGGCGGAGGCGTCGACACCGAGGAACGCGGCGAGCGACTCGATGGTGGGGGTGTCGGGGGTGTCGAGCACCTCGACGGGGCCGTGGGCCGAGCCGTCCACCGCGCTCAGCGCGAAGGTGACGGCCTCCGTGTTCGCGGCGTAGTCGCAGTTCGGGCAGTCGGCGAAGGTGTCCTCGCCGGCCGCGGCGGGGGCGAGGAACTCCTCGGACGCGGAGCCGCCCATCGCGCCGGAGACGGCGGAGACGACGCGGTGGTCGAGGCCGAGCCGCTCGAAGATCCTGATGTACGCGGCGCGGTGCAGCGCGTAGGACTCCGCGAGGCCCTCGTCGGTGGTGTCGAAGGAGTAGGAGTCCTTCATCTGGAACTCGCGGCCGCGCAGCACGCCGGAGCGGGGGCGGGCCTCGTCGCGGTACTTGGTCTGGATCTGGTAGAGCATCACCGGCAGGTCCTTGTAGGACGTGCACTGGTCCTTGACCGTCTGGGTGAAGACCTCCTCGTGGGTGGGGCCGAGGAGGTACTCGCCGCCCTTGCGGTCCTTGAGGCGGAAGAGCAGGTCGCCGTACTCGTCCCAGCGGCCGGACGCCTCGTAGGGCTCCTTGGGCAGCAGGGCGGGCAGCAGGACCTCCTGGGCGCCGATGGCGTCCATCTCCTCGCGGACCACGCCGGAGATGTTGTCCAGGACCTTCTTGCCGAGCGGCAGCCAGGTCCAGATGCCGGCGGCGTTGCGGCGGACGTATCCGGCGCGGACGAGCAGCTTGTGGCTGAGCGTCTCGGCGTCCGCCGGGTCGTCGCGCAGTGTCTTGACCATGAGACGGGACATGCGCTGGACCTGGGGCTGAACCATGAGGGTCTACTCCTGCTGCGTGACGGTGATAGTCCAGGAGGTTAGCCGGGCCGCGGGCGCGGGCGGAAATCGCTTTGCGGAACCGCTGCCAGGGGGCCTCCGGCGGATCCGGCTCGCCCGTGGGTGGCCACGGGACCTGGCACCGCGGGCACGCCGGATCCGCCGGACACCCCCTACCGCACGACGAGCGGCAGCGGCGCGCCCATCACGGCGTAGGGGGTGGGCGCGGAGGGGAAGTGGACCGCGCGGGCCAGGTCGGTGTAGCCGAGGGAGCGGTAGAGGCCGCGGGCGGGGCTGTCGGTGTCGAGGGCGGAGAGGATGCTGCGGGGCTCCTCGGCGGCGGCGGTGAGGGTGGTGATCAGCTCGCGGCCGATGCCGACGCCCTGGTGGTCGGGGTGGACGTGCAGCTCGGTGATGACGAAGGAGTCGTCGAGCCAACCGTCGGTGCCCGCGGTGCGCAGGTAGGGCTCGACGACGGTGGACCACCAGTGGGTGCGCTGGTTGGGCATGCCGTAGACGAAGCCGACCAGCCGGCCTCCCGGGGTGGTGGCGCCGAGCGCCATGGCGCCGCGCGAGGTGAGGTGCCGCAGGACGATCTGGCGGCGGACGGCGACCTCGTCCTGGTTCAGCCCGAAGGCGACCGCCTGCACGGCGAGTGCGTCGTCCACCCGCGCGGTCAGATCGACGGGGCCGATCAGCACGTCATCACCCATGACGCGCACCCTAACGCGTGCCCCCGGCCCGGGCTCTCCCGGCGGCCGGGCGGGCGTGGGGCGGCCGTCAGAACAGTACGCTCATGAACGCGCCGACCTCGCGGAAGCCGACCCGCCGGTAGGCGGCCCTGGCGGGGGCGTTGTAGTCGTTCACGTACAGGCTGACCAGCGGGGCGACGTCGGCGAGCGCGTGGGCGAGGACGGCGGCCATGCCGGTCTCGGAGAGGCCGCGGCCGCGGTGCTCGGGGGCGACCCAGACGCCCTGGATCTGACAGGCGTCGGGGGTGGCCGCGCCGATCTCGGCCTTGAAGACGACCCGGCCGTCCTCGATCCGGGCGAAGGAGCGCCCGGTGGAGACGAGTTCGGCGACCCGGGCCTGGTAGAGCAGCCCGCCGTCGCCGGCGAGCGGGGAGATGCCGACCTCCTCGGTGAACATGGCCACGCACGCGGGCATGATCACCTCCATCTCGTCCTTGCGGACCCGCCGGACCAGCGGGTCGGGCGTGAGGTCGGCGGGCGCCCGGTCGGCGACCATGAGCGGCTGGTGGGCGCGGACGTCGCGGGCCGGACCCCAGGCGGGTTCGAGCAGCCGCCAGAGCCGGGCGGTGGACTCGGCGGGGCCGACGATCGAGGAGCAGCGGCGTCCGTTGCGGCGGGCCCGGTCGGCGAACGCGCGGACGGCGTCGGGTCCGGCGCAGACGGGGACGAGGTTGGCCCCGGCGTAGCAGAGCGACTCCAGCCGTCCGCCGGCGTACCAGCCCCACATCTCGCCGCCGAGCCGCCACGGGTCGAGGCCCGCGGCGAGCACCCGGGTGGTGACGAAGGCGTTGGCGACCGGCTCGCGGCGCAGGATCGCGAGCGCGGCGTCGAGGTCGCTCGGTCCGAGCACCCGGGTGGTGGTCTGTGTCAGCACGGTGCGGGCCTGTTCGTCCGGATCACTGATCTGGGCACTGTACCCGGCACGGCGGAGCCCTCACCCCGGGCGGTGGGGTGAGGGCTTCCGTGACGGGTCCTCGCGGTGGTCAGCCGGCGACGGAGACCTCGGGCTCACCGGACATGACGCCGTCGCGCTCCATCTGCTCGGCGATCTTCATCGCCTCCTCGATCAGCGTCTCGACGATCTTCGACTCGGGGACGGTCTTGATGACCTCGCCCTTGACGAAGATCTGGCCCTTGCCGTTGCCCGAGGCGACGCCGAGGTCGGCCTCGCGGGCCTCGCCGGGCCCGTTGACGACGCAGCCCATGACGGCGACGCGCAGCGGCACCTCCATGCCCGTGAGGCCGGCGGTGACCTCCTCGGCGAGCTTGTAGACGTCGACCTGGGCGCGGCCGCAGGACGGGCAGGAGACGATCTCCAGGCGGCGGGGCTTGAGGTTCAGCGACTCCAGGATCTGCAGGCCGACCTTGACCTCCTCGGCCGGCGGGGCGGACAGCGAGACGCGGATGGTGTCGCCGATGCCCTCCGAGAGGAGCGCGCCGAAGGCGACCGCGGACTTGATGGTGCCCTGGAAGGCGGGGCCGGCCTCGGTGACGCCGAGGTGCAGCGGGTAGTCCGACTGCGCGGCGAGCTGGCGGTAGGCGTTGACCATCACGACCGGGTCGTTGTGCTTGACCGAGATCTTGATGTCGCCGAAGCCGTGCTCCTCGAAGAGCGACGCCTCCCACAGCGCGGACTCCACGAGCGCCTCGGGGGTGGCCTTGCCGTACTTCTTCAGCAGCCGGGCGTCGAGCGAGCCGGCGTTGACGCCGATCCGGATCGGGGTGCCGGTGGCGGAGGCCGCGTGGGCGATCTCCTTCACCTTGTCGTCGAACTGCTTGATGTTGCCCGGGTTGACGCGGACGGCGGCGCAGCCGGCGTCGATCGCGGCGAAGACGTACTTCGGCTGGAAGTGGATGTCGGCGATCACCGGGATCTGCGACTTCTTCGCGATGGTGGCGAGCGCGTCGGCGTCGTCCTGGGTGGGGCAGGCGACCCGGACGATCTGGCAGCCGGACGCGGTCAGCTCGGCGATCTGCTGGAGCGTGGCGCCGATGTCGGAGGTGCGGGTCGTCGTCATGGACTGCACCGAGATGGGCGCGTCACCACCGACGGCGACCGTGCCGACCTGGATCTGCCGGCTCTTGCGACGCTCGGCGAGCTTGGTCGGAACGGACGGCATTCCGAGAGAAATGGCAGTCATCTGCGGTGCATCCCCAAGGTGTGAAGCAGGCGGTGAGGCCGCGGTCCGGCATGGCGGCCCTCGGCTCTCGAGATTACGGCACCGGCCCCCGGGCGGGCACATCCCGGGGGCCGGAGGGGGCCTGTCAGGTCAGCCGGACCGGGTTGACGATGTCGGCGATCAGGACGAGCACGGTGAAGCAGATGAAGATCCCGGCGACCACGTACGCCACCGGCATCAGCTTCGCGACGTCGAACGGGCCGGGGTCGGGGCGGCGCAGCAGCTTGGCGGTGTTGCGGCGCAGCGACTCCCACAGGGCGCCGGCGATGTGGCCGCCGTCCAGGGGGAGCAGCGGGAGCATGTTGAACAGGAACAGCGACAGGTTGAACCCGGCGATCAGGAAGAGCGCCATCGCGAGGGTGTTCTCGGCGGGCAGGCCGAGGGCGAAGACCTCGCCGCTGACCCTGGCCGCGCCGACGACGCCCATGGGCGAGTCCTGGGCGCGCTCGGCGCCGTTGAAGGCCGAGTTCCACAGGTCGGGGATCTTGGAGGGGAGGGCGACGAGCGACTCGACGCCGTTCTCCACCATGTCGCCCATCCGGTCGACGGACTCGCCGAAGGAGAGCGGGACCACCTCCGCCTTGGCGGTCATGCCGAGGAACCCGGCGGGGACGTACTCGCCCTCGACGATGTCGCCGTTCGCGTCCTTCTTGGCGACGGTGTTCTCGATCAGCCTCGCCTGCAGCGTCTTCGTGGCGCCGTCGCGCTCGACGGTGATGGTGGCGGGGCCGATGGTGTCGCGGATGTGGTCCGACAGGGTGGACCAGTCGCCGACCGGGTCGCCGTCGAAGGCGACGATCCGGTCGCCGGCCTGCAGGCCCGCCGCCTTCGCGGGCGACGGCGCGTCGCCCTTCTCGCAGGTCGTGCGCTTCTCGGCCTGGGAGAACACGCAGGGCGACACCGCGTCGACGGTCGTGGTCTGCGTCTGCATGCCGATCGTCATCATGACGCCGACGAACAGCACGACCGCCAGGACCAGGTTCATGAAGGGCCCGGCGAACATGACGATGACGCGCTTCCACGGCTTGCGCGTGTAGAACAGCCGCTTCTCGTCACCGGGCTGCAGCTCCTCGTACGCCGCCGAGCGGGCGTCCTCGATCATGCCGCGCCAGGGCGAGGTGGAGCGGGCCTCGACGCGGCCGTCCTCGCCGGGCGGGAACATGCCGATCATGCGGATGTAGCCGCCGAGCGGGATGGCCTTGATGCCGTACTCGGTGTCGCCCCTCTTCCGCGACCAGAGGGTGGGCCCGAAGCCGACCATGTACTGGGGCACCCGGACGCCGAACAGCTTGGCCGTGGAGAGGTGGCCGAGCTCGTGCCAGGCGATGGAGGCGAGGAGCCCGATCACGAAGACGACTATCCCGAGGACCGTCATCAGTGCCGTCGTCATGCACGCGCCTCCGCTGCTACCTGGTTGCTGAGTTCGCGGGCCCGGGCGCGGGCCCAGGTCTCCGCTTCGAGGACGTCCGGCAGGGTGAGGGAGGTTCCCGCGGTGGGAACGCCGTGCTCGCCGACGACCTCGGTGACGGTCTCCATGATGGCGTTGAACGGGAGCCGTCCGGCGAGGAACGCGTCGACGCACTCCTCGTTCGCGGCATTGAACACCGCCGGGGCCGTTCCCGCGAGCGTGCCGACGTGCCGGGCGAGCCCGACGGACGGGAACGCCTCGGTGTCCAGTGGGAAGAACTCCCAGGTCGAGGCGCGGGTCCAGTCGAAGGCGGGGGCGGCGTCCGGCACCCGTTCGGGCCAGCCGAGGCCGATCGCGATCGGCCCGCGCATGTCGGGCGGGGTGGCCTGGGCGAGCGTCGAGCCGTCGGTGAACTCCACCATCGAGTGGACGTAGCTCTGCGGGTGGACGACGACCTCGATCTGCTCGAACGGGATGTCGTAGAGCAGGTGCGCCTCGATCACCTCGAGGCCCTTGTTGACCAGGGTGGCGCTGTTGACGGTGATCACCGGGCCCATCGCCCAGGTCGGGTGGGCGAGGGCCTCCTCGCGGGTGACGGAGGCCAGCTCGGCCTTGGTGCGGCCGCGGAAGGGGCCGCCGGAGGCGGTGACGACGAGCTTGCGCACATCGGCGCGGGTGCCGGCGGCGAGGGCCTGGAACAGGGCGGCGTGCTCGGAGTCGACGGGGATGATCTGGCCGGGCTTCGCGACCGCCTTGACCAGCGGGCCGCCGACGATCAGCGACTCCTTGTTGGCGAGCGCGAGGGTGCTGCCGGCGCGGAGCGCGGCGAGGGTGGGGGCGAGGCCGATCGAGCCGGTGATCCCGTTCAGCACGGTGTGGCAGGGGGAGGCGGCGATCTCGGCGGCGGCGTCGGGGCCGGCCAGGATCTCCGGGAGCGGCTCGCCGGCGCCGTACTCCGCGCGCAGCGCCTCGCGCAGCTGGGGGACGACGTCCTCGCGGGCGACGGCGACCTGCTCGACCCGCAGCCGGTACGCCTGCTCGGCCAGCAGCCCGACCCGGCCGCCGTTCGCGGACAGCGCGGTCACCCGGAAGCGGGCGGGGTTGCGGAGCACCAGGTCGATGGCCTGGGTGCCGATCGAACCGGTCGAACCGAGGATGACGATGTCCCGGCGGCCCTCGCCCGCGAGCGGGTCGAAGATCAGGTGGGGATCGGCCAGAGGGGCTGCACTGTCGCTCATCCCCCCATTCTCGCCCCCCGCCGCCCGGGCACGGACGGCACGGTGCCCTTCCGGTGCGTCGGGACCGACCCGAGCAGCCGGAACACCGGCGCGCTCGGCCCCGGCGGGCCACCCGAAAGGCCTCCCGCGGGGGGCGAGCGCCGTGCCACGATGCCCGCATGATCGTCCGAATCAGCGAGGCCCGCGTCCGCCCGGACCGCTTCGACGCGTTCCGGGACATGATCGCCGAGGCCGTCGCCGCGTTCCCCTCCCGGCACCCCGGCCTCCTCTCGCACGAGATCCTCCTCGCCCCGCCCGACGCGCTCCTCTACGTCAGCCGCTGGCGCTCCGAGTCCGACCTCGTCGCCTACGCGGGCCCCGCCTGGCGCGACGCCCCCGTCGTCCTCCCCGGCGAGAAGGAGTACCTGACCGCGCCGCTGCTCCTGCGCCACTTCACGTCCGAGACGCCTTAGGCCGCGCACCTTCGACTTACTGTCGACACCAGCGCGCTGGTGCGCGTCCTCGCCCTTCCGGCGCGGGCGACCTGGGAGAAGCCCTTGGAGGAGGGCCTGATCGCCCGGTACCCGGTCACGGAGATCGGGTTCCTGTACAGCGCGGGGAACGGCGACGACCGGGCGGAGCTCGTGGCCGGCCTGGACGAGCTGTTCTTCTGGGCGCCCATGGACGACCGCGCCTTCACGCGCGCCCGGGACGTCCAGCGTGAGCTGACCGCGCTCGGCCGGCCCCGTCGACCTGCTGGTCGCAGCTACCGCCGAGCTGCGCGGCCTCACCGTGCTGCACCACGACAACGACTTCGAGACGATCGCCTCCGTCACCGGCCGGCCGACGCAGTGGCTGATGCCGCCGGGCACGTTGGAGGTGCGGGAGCGACCCGGGCCCGGGGAAAATCCCGTCGCACGGGGCTCGGGCGGGGCGCTACGTTCGGCGCGTGGCGAAACTCAATCAGATCATCGCAGTGGAGAAGGGCGTCAGGTCCAAGGCTCAGCAGGACCTGGTGACCGCGCACCAGAGTCTGCAGAAGCCCGCGCTGCTGGCCGGTATCTCGCGGACGTACCAGCCGAAGGACGAGGAGGGCGAGCAGCTGCCGCCGGAGTCGACCCGGGTGCAGGTGCAGGCCGAGGACGTGCTGCGGGAGACCGCGGCGACGCTGACCCGGCTGTTCGACGTTACCGCCACCAAGGACTGGGCGAACTGCACGGCGCGGGCCGACGTGGTGGTGGAGGGGCGCACCCTCCTGACCGCCGCCCCGGTCTCGTACCTGCTGTTCCTCGAGAAGCAGCTGAACGAGGTCAACGCCTTCGTCCGGAAGCTGCCCGTGCTCGACGCCTCGGAGGCGTGGACGCAGGACCCGTCCACGGACGCCTGGCGGACGGAGCAGGTGCGCACGCTGCGGACGAAGAAGGTCCCCCGCAACCACGTGAAGGCGGAGGCCACCGAGAAGCACCCGGCGCAGGTCGAGGTGTACTACGAGGACGTGCCGGTCGGGTACTGGACCACCGTGAAGTTCTCCGGCGCGCTGCCGGCCCGCCGGGTGAACGAGATCCTCACCCGCATCGAGCGGCTCCAGCACGCGGTGAAGTTCGCCCGCGAGGAGGCCAACGGCGCAGAGGTCACCGACGAGCGGGCCGGCGACGCGGTGTTCGGCTACCTCTTCGGGTAGCGGCTGCCTTCGGGTAGCGTCGAGGACTCCCGGCCGCCACCGTGCGGCCGGGCGCGCGAGGAGCGCGAGCTGAAACTGAAGTTCGTCGTGAGGGGCGGGCCGTGCGAGCGCGCGGCGCGCCGTCAAGCTCAGACTCTTGCTCCAGGCTCAGCATCCGCCGCCGATCGCCGTACCGGCCGGGCACGGGCCCGGGTCGTCGGATGCCGGTTCAAGTCCGGCCCGTGCAGCCACCTCCCGCCGTTCGCCACCGCGGCCGGCGTCCGATGCGCGGTAGTTCAAAGGCAGAACACGACGACATGAAGCTGACCCGTGGACCACACGGTACGGCGTGTGATGTCGGTGGCATTCCAGGGCTCGGGGGCAGGCTACGCCCCCGGGCCCGCTCCCGTTCGTGCGGCAGCGGGCCGGGGCGGCGCGGTCAGGCGAGGGGGCGGTGGAGGTTGTCGTGCTTCGAGGGGCCGGGGGTGGTGTCGGCGATCCAGGGGCCGGGGGTGGAGGGGTCGACGATGCCGGACTCGAGCCAGGTGTAGGTGCCGGAGAGGACGCCGCGGACGACCTTGTGGTCGAGGTCGTCGGTATGGGACCGGAGCCGGCCGAAGAGCTCCTCGACGCGGATGCGGGACTGCCGGCAGAAGACGTCGGCGAGCTGGTACGCCTCGCGACCGTGCGGCTCGGTGGTCCGCAGCAGCTCCGCGCGGACGCAGGCCGCGCTCATGGCGAAGAGTTCCGCGCCGATGTCGACGACCCGGCCGAGGAAGCCCTGCTTGGTCTCCATGCGGCCCTGCCAGCGGGCCATCGCGAGGAAGGTCTGCCGGGCGAGCCGGCGGGAGGCGCGTTCGACGTAGCGCAGGTGGCCGGAGAGGTCCGCGTGCCCGGCGGGGTGGAACTCGGCGTACGAGCGCGGGAGTTGGCCGGCTCCGGTGACGAGCTTGGGGAGCCAGCGGGCGTAGAAACCGGTGGCCCGCGCGCCGGCCTTCGCCTTGTCGGCGCGGGTCTTGTCGGGGTCGATGATGTCGCCCGCGACGGCGAGGTGGGCGTCGACGGCCTCCCGCGCGATCAGCAGGTGCATGATCTCCGTCGAGCCCTCGAAGATGCGGTTGATCCGCAGGTCGCGCAGGACCTGCTCGGCGGGCACCCCCCGCTCCCCGCGCGCGGCCAGCGACTCGGCCGTCTCGTAGCCGCGGCCGCCGCGGATCTGGACCAGCTCGTCGGCGATCAGCCAGCCCATCTCGGAGCCGTAGAGCTTGGCGAGCGCGGCCTCGATGCGGATGTCGTTGCGGTCCTCGTCGGCCATCTGCGAGGAGAGGTCGAGGATCGCCTCCAGGGCGAAGGTGGTGGCCGCGATGAAGGAGATCTTCTGGGCGACGGCCTCGTGGTGGGCGACGGGCTTGCCCCACTGCTCGCGCGCGCCCGACCACTCGCGGGCGATCTTCAGGCACCACTTGCCCGCGCCGACGCAGAGGGCCGGCAGGGAGAGGCGGCCGGTGTTGAGCGTGGTCAGCGCGATCTTCAGGCCGGCGCCCTCGGGGCCGATCCGGTTCGCGGCCGGCACCCGCACCTGGTGAAAGCGGGTGACGCCGTTCTCCAGGCCGCGCAGGCCCATGAACGCGTTGCGGTTCTCGACGGTGATGCCGGGTGAGTCGGCCTCGACGACGAACGCGGTGATGCCGCCCTTGCCCCCGGACCCGTCCGTCCCGGTGCGGGGGACGCGGGCCATCACGACCAGGAGGTCGGCGACGACGCCGTTCGTCGTCCAGAGCTTCACGCCGTCGATCACGTAGGAGTCGCCGTCGCGGACCGCGGTGGTGGCGAGGCGGGCGGGGTCGGAGCCGACGTCGGGCTCGGTGAGGAGGAAGGCGCTGATCGCGGTGGTGGCGCAGCGGGGCAGGAAGGCGTCCTTCTGCTCCTGGGTGCCGAACTGCTTGAGCGGTTGGGGGACGCCGATGGACTGGTGCGCGGAGAGCAGTGCGCCGATGGCCGGGCTGGCGGAGCCGGCGAGGGCGAGGGCCTTGTTGTAGTGGACCTGGCTGAGGCCGAGGCCGCCGTACTTCGTGTCGATCTTCATGCCGAGGGCGCCGAGGTCCTTGAGGCCGCGGATCGTCTCGTCGGGGATCCTGGCGTCGCGCTCGATGGCCGCGGTGTCGATCTGCTCGCAGAAGGTGCGCAGGCGGGCGAGGAACTCCTCGCCGCGTTCCGCGTCCGCGGTGGACGGGACGGGGTGGGGGTGGATGAGGTCGAGGCGGAAGCGGCCGAGGAAGAGTTCCTTGGCGAAGCTGGGTCTGCGCCAGTCGCTCTCGCGGGCGGCTTCGGCGACGTGCCGGGCCTCGCGTTCAGTGACCTTGGGCCGGTCGGGCCTTGCGTGCGGTGCGGACATGGGGCACCTCGCCAGTGTGGGCGTCCGGGCGGTTGGTTACCGGCCGGTGCTACCCGTACGTATGTACCGCAATGGTCCCATTGACGCCAGGCTCCTGGCGGTGCGCGGCCGCTTTTCCGCCGGGGCTCCGCCCCGGTTCTTCTCCCCCACCCGCCCCTTCCCCAAGTCCCTCGCCGGGCGGCTTTGCGCCTGCCGGCGCGGTACCGGGCTTCGCCCGGTGGCCTCAAACGCCGGCCGGGCTGAAGTTTTTGGTCGCCGCTCGCCCCCCGCCTCTTGGCCTCCGCGCCCGCGTCCGCTATTAGTAAGCAGAGGCAACAAATAGCGCCGCACCCTCAGGAGGGACCCTCATGTCCGACCGCTACTCCCCCACCCCGCAGGACAGGTTCACGTTCGGGCTCTGGACCGTCGGGTGGCGGGGGAACGACCCGTTCGGGGAGCCGACGCGGGCCGCACTGGACCCGGTGGAGTCGGTGGAGCGGCTCGCGGAGCTGGGGGCGTACGGGGTGACGTTCCACGACGACGACCTGATCCCGTTCGGGTCGTCGGACGCGGAGCGCGAGGGGCACGTGAAGCGGTTCCGGGACGCGCTGGAGGCGACCGGCCTGAAGGTGCCGATGGCGACGACGAACCTGTTCACGCACCCGGTGTTCAAGGACGGCGGGTTCACGTCGAACGACCGGGACGTGCGCCGGTACGCGCTGCGGAAGGTGATCCGGAACGTCGACCTCGCGGTGGAGCTCGGCGCCGAGACGTACGTGGCGTGGGGCGGCCGCGAGGGCGCGGAGTTCGGCGGGTCCAAGGACGTCCGCGTCGCGCTGGACCGGATGAAGGAGGCGTTCGACCTGCTGGGCGAGTACGTCACCGGGCAGGGCTACGACCTGCGGTTCGCGATCGAGCCGAAGCCGAACGAGCCGCGCGGGGACATCCTGCTGCCGACCGTCGGCCACGCGCTCGCGTTCATCGAGCGCCTGGAGCGGCCGGAGCTGTACGGGGTGAACCCGGAGGTCGGGCACGAGCAGATGGCGGGGCTGAACTTCCCGCACGGCATCGCGCAGGCGCTGTGGGCGGGCAAGCTCTTCCACATCGACCTGAACGGCCAGACGGGCATCAAGTACGACCAGGACTTCCGCTTCGGGGCGGGCGACCTGCGCCAGGCGTTCTGGCTGGTCGACCTCCTGGAGACGGCCGGCTACGCGGGTCCGCGCCACTTCGACTTCAAGCCGGTGCGCACCGACGGGATCGACGGCGTCTGGGAGTCGGCGAAGAACTGCATGCGCAACTACCTGATCCTCAAGGAGCGCGCCGCGGCCTTCCGCGCCGACCCCGAGGTGCAGGCCGCGCTGCGCGCCTCCCGCCTGGACGAGCTGGCCCGCCCGACGGCCGAGGACGGCCTGGCCGGGCTGCTCGCCGACCGTACCGCTCTCGAGGACTTCGACGTCACCGCGGCGGCCGAGCGCTCGATGGCGTTCGAGGCGCTCGACCAGCTGGCGATGGAGCACCTCGTCGGCGTCCGGTAGTCCGCCGGGCCGGTGGACCAGCCCCACAGGGGTTCCGGCGGACCGTCAGGTGGCGCGTATGCCCGCGTAGGCCGCCGGGTCCGCCAGGATCTCGCGGGCGATGATGCCCGCCGCACCGCGCGCCGCGTCTCCTTCGGGGGACGCGGCGCGCAGTCGTCCGCCGCCGGGCGTCCACAGGCCGGAGACGACCCGGCGGGTGAGTTCGGCGTCGGCGGCCGGGGCGAGCCAGGGCAGCAGCGGGCGGAAGACCCCGCCGAGGACGACCGCGTCGGGGTCGACGAGGTTGACCGCGCCGGACAGGACCAGGCCGAGCATGTGGCCGGCCCGGGCGGCGGCGGTCGCGGCCCGCGCGTCCCCGGCCGCGGCGCGCCGCGCCAGTTCGTCCACCGCCCGCACCCCGGCGTCCTCCGGCAGCCCCGCGCCGCGCAGGAGCGCGGCCTGCCCGGCGTACTGCTCCAGGCAGCCGCGGGCCCCGCAGCGGCACTCCGGGCCGTTCTCGTCGACGACGACGTGGCCGATCTCGCCGGCGAAGCCGTGCGCGCCGCGCAGCAGCCGGCCGTCGAGGACGAGCGCGCCGCCGACGCCGATCTCGCCACTGAGGAAGAGGAAGCTGCGGGCCTCCCCCGCGTCGCCGAACCACAGCTCGGCCAGCGCGGCGGCGTTGGCCTCGTTGTCGGAGCCGACCGGCAGGGGGCGCCCGCCGGTGCGGAGCGCGGTGAGCGAGCGGGCGAACAGGCCCTCGGCGGCGATCCGGTTCCAGCCGAGGTTGGGGGCCTGGCGGACGGTCCCGCCGGACACCAGGCCGGGCAGCGCGAGTTGGGCGCCGACGGGGTGCAGGTCCTGCGCGGCGGCCTCGCCGAGCGCCCGGGCCGCGACGGCGGCCGCCCCGGCGAGCACCTCGGCGGGGGCCGCGCCGCGGTTGTCGCCGTGCTCGGTCAGCCGCAACCGGTCCGTGCCCGCCAGGTCGACGACGCAGACGGACACGTAGTCGATGTTGACCTCGACGCCGAGGCCGGCGACGCCGGTCGTCGCGACCCGCAGCGCGGTGCCGGGGCGGCCGGCCTGGCCGCTGAACGTCTTGCCCGACTCGGTGAGGAACCCGCCGTCGATGAGCTGCTCGACCAGCGAGGAGACCGCGGCGCGGGTCAGCCCGACCCGGACCGCGACGGCGGCGCGGGTGATCTCGCCGGCGTCGTGGACGGCCCGCAGCACGAGGCTGAGGTTGTGCCGCCGCACGCTCGCCTTGTCCGCCTTCGGCTCCAGCGGGCCGGGGTGGCTGTTCATCGGGCCTGCTCCAGTGCCTGCGACTGCGCCTGCTTCATGGTCCTGGGAGCCTATGACAGCGGCCCGGGCCCCGTGTGCGGGGGCTCCGGGCCGGTGTCGCCGGGCGGACCCGGCGGTGGCTCCGCGCGGCGTGCAGGCCGTGCGACCTACAGGCCGTGCGGCTTACAGGTCGATGCCCGTGAGGACCATGACCCGCTCGTAGGTGTAGTCCTCCATCGCGTACGCGACGCCCTCGCGGCCCACGCCGGACTGCTTGGCGCCGCCGTACGGCATCTGGTCGGCGCGGTAGGACGGCACGTCGCCGACGATCACGCCGCCGACCTCAAGGGCGCGGTGGGCGCGGAACGCGGTCTGCAGGTCGTGGGTGAACACGCCCGCCTGCAGGCCGTACTTGGAGGCGTTGACGGCGGCGAACGCCTCCGCCTCGCCGTCCACCTTCTGGATGGAGAGGACCGGCCCGAAGACCTCCTCGCAGGCGAGGGTGGTGTCGGCCGGCAGCTCGGCGAGGACGGTCGGCGCGTACGAGGCGCCGTCCCGCTTGCCGCCGGTCAACAGCTGCGCGCCGGCCGCGACGGCCTCGTCCACCCAGGACTCGACGCGCTTCGCGGCGTCCTCGCTGACCAGCGGGCCGACGTCGGTGGACGCGTCGGAGGGGTCGCCGGTGACCTGCGCCTCGACGGCGGCGACGATGCGCGGCACCAGCCGGTCGTGGACGGCGGCGTCGACGATCACCCGCTGCACGGAGATGCAGGACTGGCCGCCCTGGTAGTTGGAGAAGGTCGCGATGCGGGTCGCGGCCCAGTCCAGGTCGGCGTCGGAGGCCCAGTCGCCGAGGACGACGGCCGCGCCGTTGCCGCCGAGCTCCAGGGTGACGTGCTTGCGCGGCACCGAGTCCATGATCGCGTAGCCGACGGTCTCGGAGCCGGTGAAGGAGATGACCGGCAGCCGCTCGTCCTTGACCAGGGCGGGCATCTTGTCGTTCGGCACCGGCAGGATCGACCAGGAGCCGGCCGGCAGGTCGGTCTCGGCGAGCAGCTCGCCCAGGATCAGACCGGAGAGCGGGGTGGCCGGGGCCGGCTTGAGGATGATCGGCACGCCGACCGCGATGGCCGGGGCGACCTTGTGCGCGCAGAGGTTCAGCGGGAAGTTGAACGGCGCGATGCCGAGGACCGTGCCGCGCGGGAAGCGGCGGGTCAGCGCGAGCCGGCCCACGCCGCCGGCGTCGGTGTCGAGGCGCTGCGCCTCGCCGCCGTTGAACCGGCGGGCCTCCTCGGCGGCGAACCGGAACACCGACGCCGCACGGCCGATCTCGCCCCGCGCCCACTTGATCGGCTTGCCGTTCTCCGCGGAGATCAGCTGCGCCAACTCCTCGGTCCGCTCGGCGAGCCGGCGCGAGACGTGGTCGAGCGCGGCGGCCCGGACGTGGGCGGGCGTCGCGGCGAACTCGTCCCGCACGGCGTGCGCGGCGGCCACGGCCTCCTCGACCTGCGCGTCGGTCGGCACGCTCACCGTGCCGACGGTCCTCGCATCCCACGGGGAGCTGACATCGAACGTGGCGTCGCCGGTGGCCTGGCGGCCGGCCAGCCAGAAGGCGGTGGTGGTCATCGGGGGGTCCGGCCCTTCGGTGGGGGTGTTGGTACGGGTCCACCGTAGGCGCGGGGCCGGAGGTCGGGAGTTGGCCGGGGTGGAGTGCAGGGGCGCGGAGGCACGCCGAAGTGGCGGGGTGGGGGCTGCGGCGACGCGGGCGTGCCGACGCGGGCGTGCCGGGCGCGGGGTCGGGGCGGGCAGCCCGCCGCGGGATCGCGGCGGGCAGCCCGGAAGAACACGCCCCGGCCGGCGTCCGAGGCCGTATCGGCGCAGCCCGCACATCCGCGGCGGAGCCCGGCGCCGGGGCTTACGCCGCCGTGACCTTGAGGGCCAGCCACAGCTCCATGCGGACGTCGGGGTCGTCCAGGGAGCGGCCGAGGATCTCCTCGACCCGCCGCATCCGGTACCGCAGCGTGTGCCGGTGGACCCCGAGGTCGGCCGCCGCCGCGTCCCACTGGCCGTGCCGGGAGAGCCACGCCCGCAGCGAGGCGACCAGGTCGCCGCGGCCGGTCGCGTCGTGCTCGCGCAGCGCCCGCAGCATGCCGTCGGCGAAGGCCCGTACGGCGTCGTCGGCGAGGAGCGGCACGACGGACCCGGCCGCCAGCTCCTCGTGCTCGACGAGGACCCGGCCCCGCCGGCGGGCGACGGAGAGCGCCTGCTCGGCCTGCTTGAACGCGGTCGCCGCCGCGATCGGCCCGGCGGGCGCGGAGAGCCCGACGGCGAGCCCGTCGCCGTCGGCCGGCTCCAGGGGCCGGGTCCGGGAGCCCCGCCGCGCCTCGATGTCCGCTGCGTGCGCGGCCCCGGCGGCGACGACGGCTCCCCCGTCGGCGGCGAGGACGACGACCCGCCCGGCGTCGGGCACGACGAGCAGCGCCTCCCCGGACCGGGCGGCGGCGGCCTCCAGGGCCTCGGTGAGGGCGCCGATCGGGTCGGCGCCCTCGCCGCCGTTCCCGCTCGCGGCCTCGGACGGGACGGCCTCGGCGACGAGGAGCCGGAAGGGGGCGTCGAGCAGTTGGCCGTAGAGCGGTCCGGCGACGGTCCTGGCGTGCTCGGGCTCGCCGGCGAGGAGCATCCGCAGGACGGCGGCGCCCAGCCGCTGCTCGGCCGCCTGCAGCGCGCCCGAGCGCTCGGTGGTGAGGGTGAGCAGCGCGATGGCGGAGTGCAGCGCGTACCGCTCGGCGGTGCCGAGCGCGGCGTCGGTGCCGACGGCGAGCGCGCCGCGCGGGCGGCGGCCGGTGCCGAGGCTGTGCAGCTCGATGCGGTCCTCCGCCTCGGCGAGGACGGTGCTGGCGGGGGCGGTCCGCTCCCGCAGCCGCTCGACGTCGGCGGTGATCCGGCCCGCCCGGCGCACGGCCCAGTCGGGCGCGGCCGCGACCAGCGCGCCGGAGGGGTCGTAGAGCGCGGTCCAGCCGCCGACCTGGCCGGCGAGCGAGCCGAGCAGCGCCTCGGGGCCCTCCGCGGACAGCGCCGCCCGGGTCAGGTCGCGCTGGGCGGCGAAGCCGGCGGTGACGGCCCGGTACCGCTCGGCGGCGAGCGCCTCGGAGACGGCCTTGCTGATCGCCAGGAAAGGGGTCTTGCGCGGCACCTCGATCAGCGGCAGACCGGCCTCGGTCGTCGCGTCGAGCAGGGCCTTCGGCACGTCCTCGTAGTGGACGCCGACCGCGAAGCCGAGGCCGGTCACCCCCGCCCCGACGAGCCGCCGAACGTACCGGCGCATGGCCTCGGGGTCCTCGGCGTCCAGGGTGAGCGCGGTGATGAGCAGCAGCTCGCCGCCCTCCATGTACGGGACGGGGTCGGCGAGCTCGCTGGCGTGCACCCAGCGCACGGGGGCGTCCAGACGGTCCTGGCCCGCGCGCACGGTCAGCTTCAGCGCGGAGTGCTGGACGAGGGTGGCGAGGGTGAACGGCATGGGTCCTTCAGCGTGCGGCGGGGTGCGTCCTGGCAGGCGGCGGGGCGGTGTCGGCGAGCGGATTGGCCGATCCGTAGAAAGGCCCGCCCCCGATTCTGCCGCACCGTACGCATCGCGGCCCCCCGGCCCCCCTGCGGCTCCTAGGCGCGCAGGTCGACCAGGACCGGCGGGGCGTGCTCGCCGCGCACGTCGGTGAGGGAGACGACGCCGTGCCCCGGCGGGACGGCGTGCGCCAGTTCGGACGCGGACCAGCGCTCGCGCTCGACCTGGCGGACGGTGACGGACTGGGCCGTCGGCCCCTTTCCGGTGACCAGCCTGCGCACGAAGTGGGTGACCTTGGTGAGCGGTTCGTCGGTGATGATCTGCCGGTCGGTGACGTCCCGCGCCTCGACCCACTCCTTGCCCCAGACCTCCGCGAAGTCCTGCCCGTCCCAGGGGGTGACCCCGGAGAGCACCATCCGGCAGCCGACCGCGCCGAGGAGCGCCGTCCGCAGCGGCCTCGGCACGTCGTCGAGGGTGCGCAGGGTCAGCACCACCCCGGCGTTCGCCGACCGCAGCCCCTTGAGCCCGCGGATCGCCTCGCCGGTCACCGCGTACGAGGCGTCGTCGAGGACCATCGCGGCGAACAGGGAGCGGTCGGTGCGGGCGGTGGCGGCGGCGGTGAACTGGGCGAGGACGAGGCGGGCGAGGATCCGGGCCGCGTCCGCGTGGCCCCGCTCGGGCAGCTCGATCCGCACCCGCACCGGGTGTTCGAGGGCGCGCAGCGAGAAGGCCCGCCCGCCGGGGCCGCCGCCGAGGAAGTCGGCGAAGGCGGGCCGGTCGAGCAGCGCGATCCGGTCGGCGAGCTGCGCCCCCGGGTCCCCGGCCGCGCCCGCCTGCCGCTCGCGGGCGTCCAGCTCGCGCAGGGCGGCGTGCTCGCCCGCTTCGGTGAGCGCGGTGCGCAGCGCCGCGAGCGGGCCCGCGGCGCCCTCCAGGAGGTCCCGCAGCTCCGGGATGCCGGGGAAGCGCCCGTGGGCGGCCCGGTAGGGGCCCAGCAGCTGGGCGAGGGCGACGGCGGCCCGCCGGCTGCCGCCGGTGGCGTCGAGGTCGCCGACCAGGGCCTCGGCGAGCAGCGCGGCCGCCTCGTCGGGGTCGGCGGCCCCGCCGTAGAGGTCGAGGTCGTGGGCGGAGTCCGGGTGGCCGATGCGGACCACCACGTCGAAGTCCTCCGGCCGGCCGAGGCCCGCGCCGGTCCCGACGGCGACGACCGCCGCCCGCCCGGCGAGCGCCTGCAGGCAGAGCGCCTCGGTGACCGGCCGGACCAGCCGGCCGGTCTTCCCGGACCCGGCGGGCCCCACGGCGAGCAGCGAGGTGGCGAGCAGCCCGGGGCTCAGCCCGAGCCCGGCGGCCCGGTACGCGGACGGGTTGCGGGGGTCGTCGGCGGCCGTGCCCAGGCGCACCTGACCGGCGGCGAGGTCGTGGACGGCGGACCGGCCGGTCAGGTCGCGCGCGCCGGAGGGGTGCACGCAGGCGGCCGCGCCCTCGCGCAGCACGGTGTCGGTGAAGGCGGCCAGGCTGTTGCGCCCGCTGCGCACCGACTGCCAGGCCCGCTCGATGCGGGCGTGGTCGACGTCCCCCATCCGCCCCGCCCGTGCCTCCGCGAGCAGCCGCTCGGCCGCCTGCTCGGCTCCGCCGGCCCGCAGCCGGGGCCAGAGCGAGGGGTCCTCGTGGGGCACGTCCTGCGCGGCGGTCCGGGACCGGGCCAGGCGCGCGGGGCCGTACCGCTTCCAGACCTCGCCCCAGCGGCCGAGCCGGGCGAAGGCGACGAGGATGCCGCCGCCGACCAGGACGTAGTAGGCGTTGGAGACGAACTCGAAGGCCGCGCGGTCGTCGGCCGCCCCCTGGTACCAGTGGTCGGGGACGAGGGCGAGCACCGGCCAGAACCACCAGCTGCCCAGGTAGCCGTTGTAGAGGAGCGACCACAGCAGCCACCCGCACAGGAACGCGATCAGCGCGCCCGCGACCAGCTGCCGGCCGGGGATGCGGTCCGGCTCGTCCGGCGGCCGGGGCACGTACCCCTGCCGCCAGATGCCGGGGGCCGCCTCCGGGCGGGGGACGCGCAGCCAGGCGAGGAACGGCGGCTCGGCGTCGGGCGCGTGCGCCGGGCGGGGCGGGGGCACGGGGCGGGGGCGCCGGGCGCGGGCTCCCCCGGTGTCCCGGGCCTCCGACGCGTCGCGCGCGCCCCGCGTGCCGTCACTCTGCATGGCCTTGCCCCCTGACCTGGCGGTCCCTGCTGACCTGTGGGTCCTGTGCCCGGTTCAATGTAGTGCGCGCCACCGACATCGTCAGCGTGAACGCGCGGCCCGGGCGCACCGGGACGTGCGCGTAGGCCGGCGGCTCGCGCGGTTGTCCGCCGCGGGCCACCGCGCGGGCCCCCGTCTCCCGAACGGAAAATTCCCAGTCTCTTATAAACAAAAGACGCAGCCCTGGTGGGTGAGCAGG